>JAGRNA010000238.1 GCA_020441005.1 Leptospiraceae bacterium | reverse complement strand
CTTTGGGCGGTGTCGGCGTGCTGCGCACCAAGGTTGTTCGCAACCTGATGTGGCTGGTTGCTCTTGGTTTCTTTATAGATTTTAATTATTTTATATTTAAATTTCGATTTGAAATGGTCCGGCTATTTGATACCGCCTCACGCAGCATCTATTTGGGCATTGTGGCGCCGATACTGGGCTGGCTGATACTGCACCCTGACCGGATGGGCAGTATCCTGGGAACCCAGCAGCATTCCCAGGAAGCCTCGCGCAGTTACACCCAAACCCTGGCACTGGAAATTTTCGATCAGCCGGCCGCCTTTCTTTTCCTGGCATTTTTAGCGCTAGCAGGAGCCGCGCTGCTGTTTGCTTATTTGAATCGCGGCATTTCAGCACGAAAAACTTTCAAGGCATTTATACGCCATCCGTTAATTGCAGTCCTGGCGGTGTTTCTCTTGCAGTTCTTAATACTTGAGTTTACTACCAGCAATAAACAGTTGCGTCATATTTTTCACCTCGTGCCGGTGCTTTTGATTCTGATCACTGTATTAGTTGTTCGCTTGCCCGGTCTGGTAAGCTACCATCGACAGTTCGCCGATCGACGTTTTGTATTTGCGGCTAGCCGACTTTTGTATCTATTGCCCCTGATTGCCGCCTTTTGGTTGTATCGACCCTTGTACCCGGAGGGACATGCCGCCCGGCAGCAGGGTTTTTCCGGCGCCTACACGCATTCACGGGTGATTTGTTTTACGGACTACAATCCCGAAATCTACACCCCGGTGCGTCGTTTGGTGGCCCATATACCCTTGCGGCCGAATACCTTGCTTTTAAATCAATTGCATCGACCGGAGCTACTGCATCCGGCGCGCGCCTTTGCCACAGAAGTCGATCTGCTGCTAAAGATGCGCGCTCGCCAAGAGAGCCCGGATTGGCATGTCTGGCGTTCCGACTCGATTGCTGCAGAGGATGTACGCAAGGTAGCAGAGCTGGTCTGGATTGAGGCGCAGTGCTCCGGGCCGAACCTCGTGGAGCAGACCCTGGTGGCAGACTGGACCGGGCGGATTGGACGAGCGGTTGCAAGCAGGTCCGTTTATGGCGGCCGTGAGGGCATGCCTTGCGCCACGGTCTATGGATTGCAATAGCGGGCCCGATTTATACCAGGCCAGGCGACTATTTATACTGGCTGTATTATCTGGAGCATTTCTGATGCGAAATGCTGACTGCAGTTGCTGTTGAGCAGTTTGAAAAGCCCAGGGTCTCGCAGCTTTGATTGGAGTAGTAGGTCTTGTCCGGGCTCTCACTGTCGAACAGGGGTCCGTATTGACAGATCGTGGCCAATTGGTCGGCGACCGAGGGGCTTTGGCGGCAGTATTCGGTGCCGCTTTTGGCTGTATAATAGCAGCTGATGCTCGGTGCGCTGCGGGCCAGGTAGGCTAGTTCAAGGGCGATCAGGGTTGTTTCGTCGCGCTGTTCTTCACAGCCGCTCAACTGCAGTATTGCCATCAAACCAGGCAGGAGGCTCCCGGCCGCTTTCGTCCATTGTCGCACCATAATAGCCTATTTTTTTCAGGTCTGTACCGATGCAAGTGAAATGACATACCCCCCGGAGTACCAATAGAGAAAAGCCCGTCTGGTTCCAAAATAAGATTTGCCCCTTGCTTTTGCTTCTGAAAGCTGGTGTCGGATTGTAGCTGTGAGTATCATCGTTCAAAAATATGGCGGCACATCATTGATGGATACTGATCGGATTCGCAATGTGGCCAACCGCATTCGAACGTATCACGATCAGGGGCATCAGCTGTGTGTTGTATTGTCAGCCATGGGACATACCACCGATGGGCTGGTGGCCATGGCCACAGAATTGAATCCCCATCCCGCCCGACGCGAAATGGATATGCTCCTGTCAACCGGTGAACAGGTTTCCATCGCTCTCATGGCCATGACGCTGGAGGCCATGCAGGTGCCAGCCATTTCCTTTACCGGCGGTCAAGTCGGAATTGTAACAGATGGCAATTTTAGCGAAGCGCGCATAGAAAAAATCAACGTCGATGTGATTCAAAAAAACATGCAAGCCGGCAAGGTTTGTATCGTAGCCGGTTTTCAGGGCATCGATACCC
>JAGRNA010000033.1 GCA_020441005.1 Leptospiraceae bacterium | reverse complement strand
GACACAGGGATTTTCAGTCCCTTGCTCTACCGACTGAGCTACCTGGGCAACGGAGACAGATTTCTACGCGACGGATGGCAGTCAAGCTTTAATGGGATGATCACGTTTAAAAACCGGGCTTGCTGGTGTGCCCGCGGCGGGATCCAGTCGATAGCCCTCCAGATCAAATCGCTGCAGATCAGTCGGATTCTGGATACGGTGAGACACTACAAAGCGAGCCATCAGTCCGCGGGCCCGTTTGGCATAGGCCGTCATCATCTTGTATTCACCCTTGCGCGATCGATCCAAAAAATGCGGCTCAATAACCTGCAATTCTGGCGCCCTTTCACCTTGCAGCTCCGGTAATCGGGCAGCCCGGGCATATTCCCGGGAAGCCAGGTTCAGAATCACGGCGGATCGGCCAGGTAAATCATTGCTGATCGCATTCTGCAGGTCGGATCCCCAAAACTGATACAAATCTTTCGATTGCGAATTGACCCGGAAGCGGCTGCCCATCTCCAGCCGGTAAGGCTGAATCAGGTCTCCCGGCCGCAAAATACCGTACAAGCCGGACAAGATCCGCAGCCTGCGGTTGGCAAACTGACGCTCGCGGGCGCGTAGTGAGCCGTAGTCCAGTCCCTGGTAGACCGGGCCATCGAAGAGCAAGGCCGCCGGCTGACCAAGCCCCGTATGAGCCTCCCAATGCCAGTCGGCAAAACGCTGTTGATTCATCGCCGCCAGAGGCGGACTAATCCGCATGAGATCCGCAATTTGTTTGCTATCCAGTTTTTGCAGGGCTTTCACAAGCTCTGTGGTTTTGTCACGAAAGGCCGGACACGTTCCGGCCTGCCGGTCCACATCCGCCCGCAGGCTCTTGGCGGGGGACAAAAGCACAATCATGCAAAAGCCGCAGTGTGCGTCACTCGCGACACCAGGCCGATTCCTGGGTGCTGCAACCGACCAGACCGCCTAAAAGAGTCGTTGTGCATAGATTACTCTGGGCCAGACTCTGGGTGGCATCCGTCTGCCCCCCGGCCTGTACGACGCAGGCCAGGGTGCCGGCCAGGACCAGGTTTTGACAATCAACCAGTTCTTTTTCTTCTTTGTAGCAATCGGGTCCACAGGCCATCGGTCCCACACACAGGACAAACAATGCCATTCCAACTATTTTTGTTCTCATAGGGTCTACTCCTTTCTAACCGGCTATTACCAGCAAACAAGCCTGCAAGACTTCCGCGTCGACGGCATTCTTGATACACCCCAGATCCTGAGGCGTGAAGACCCGCACACATCGGTCTGTAAAGCGCTTTTGTTCCCCTGCCGAACTCCAGCGTTGCAGGATTTGGTCTCTGGTGTCCAGGCCCTCTAAATCGGGTGCCTTCTTGAGGATCGACAACATATGTTGGTACGCCGCCCCGCAATTCGCATCGCTCACGTCAACGGCCGGCTGCTGTAAAAACTCGGCATTGGAGATTACCACATTATTGGTTGCAACCTCCTCTTTTTCCAGGTCGCGCTGATAATCCGGATTGGTGGTATCGACCGTGGTCGTGGTTGTCGAGTTGTTGGAACTGCGGATCGGATTTTTTTTCAGATCGGCGTACCCCCGCCGGATCTCGGCGGCGTATTGCTGGTAGCAAGACGCCAGGGCTTCCACGCTGGCCGCCCGTGCCTGACAGGCCGAGTGGGCCGGACTATAGTAGCGCTGACAAAAAACCAGATCACTGTCCTTGGGCGGACTACCCTGCAAAGCCGCCGGGGAAGCGCCCAATTGACTGACCAGGGGGTGATTCGGATTCTGCCGTATGAGGCGAATTTGATTCTGATAAGCCTGACGACAGGCGGCCGGACTGGATTTTGCCTGGCCGGGCAAATCCGGATGGAGCACCAGGCAAAGACCGATCGTCAGACCAGCCAGGAGGCCGGCGGCATTGCCGGTGAGGCCGCTTTGCAAACCAAAGGATCTGTGGACTGGTCTTTGCATGTTGTCACGGTAAGGCTGGCGCTGGCCAGCATTTACGCCAGCCTTTTTGTCTGGCAGACCAGAGCTCACCGATCCACCTTTTTTGGTCCCCGTCTATTGGACCAAAATCCGGCTGCAGCGGTGCAAAAAAATCTGACAAAAGCAGGCTTTTTTTCGATGACTAATTAGGCCACCCCCTTTTTTGTTTGTCTATGGGCATAAAAGAGCAGATCGATCCGGCCAGACTGGAAGAATTGAGCGCTCTCGGCGATGAATTCATCAATGAAGTATTGACGGCGGTCAAAAGCTCGGGGATGGAAATGCTTTCCAAATACCATGCGGCCGTCGCGGCCAATAATACCGACGAAATCAAGCTGCATATTCATAGCCTCAAGGGCGCCATATTGAATGTCGGTCTTAAGGACGTCTCGGACCCCATTCAGGAACTCAACAACCAGGCCAAGGCCGGCAATTTTGACGCTGTGCAGGCTGGCTTTCCGGCCTTCGAAGAACGGTTTAAGGCCATCCTGGCCCTGATTGATTGAACGCAAACAGAACCGGTAGCAGTACCACCCCGCGCGGTATTGGGCGTTTTACGACCGGCCTGTGTGTGTCCATAGCTTTGGGTGCTTGCCAGGCCGGTAGTATCGCTGAAGCTCGTCAATTGCTCGTCAGTCAGCCCCAGGCAGCCCATGACGCCTGGCAGGCCTTTCAAAGAGGCGCACCGGAGACTGCTCTGCAACGCCTGCAGCAATTGTGCCCCTCCGCCCGACTGATCCGTGCCGATGCGCTGCAGGAGCAAGCCGTACTGGTATGTTTGACCCGCGTACGCTTGCTGGCTGAAACCCGGCAATGGAACACCGCGCGCGATCTGGCTATCCAGATGTTAGAGGCCGATCCCGGGGCTGTGGCTGTGCATCAGCACCTGAGCTGGATCTACCTGAATTTGCACGCATACACCCTGAGTATTTGGCACGGCCAGCAAGCTCTCAAGCAAAAGGCGGACGACACGGCCAGTCTGTTAAATGTGGGTCGCTCGCTGGAGGCCCTGGGCCGCCTGACGCTGGCTGAGGCTTCCTTTGAACGTGCTGTCGCCGCCCAGTCGTCCAACCACCAGGCCTGGTTCTATCTGGCCCGACTGCAAATCAGAACTGGCGCCTATGCGCAGGCTCTGGAATCGATCCAGAAGGCGCGCGCCTTGCAGCCCCGCAATCCGGAATACATTTGCCTGGCCGGCGAAACCGGTGTCGTGCTCCAATTGTACCGACCCGGCCGCGCAAGCCTGCAACAATGCCTCGAGTTGCAGCCAAAGCGCTGGAGCGCGCTTTACATGCAGGGAATCGCGGCGATAGCCAACAGGCAATGGTCGCTGGCGGAAGCGTCGATTCAGACCCTGCAAGATAATCAGCAAGAGCTACCAGCGCGCCAGTTGCAGGCCTGGCTTTTATTACGTCAGCAACGCTACCTTGAACTGCGAAACACAGTCGTCCGGTGGCAAACGGATCAAGTTCCTTTGTCCAATGAATTGCAATATTTATTAGCTTTAGCTCAAAGCCACAACGGTGAATACGACCAGGCGCTAGTCATCCTGCAATCCCTGGAACCAGGAGCCGATCATCTGCCAGAATACTGGTGGAACCGGGGTCAGGTAGCCTGGCAATTACAGCGCCTTCCGGAGGCGCGTTCCGCATGGCAGCTGGGCTGCACCGGAGGCGATCCGGCCAGTTGCCGGGCCCTGCAAGAATTCCACCGGCCAGAGCGCAAACCTGGCCATGCTAATGAGTAGTTCCGGCAGTCCGGGGCGACCGGGTCAATTGCTGCAATGCTCGAATCAGCAAGGGATGCTCCGCCTTTAGAATCAGAGCCGCCGCCTCATCCGCCGAGCGAGCCTGACGGATATCAACCGCCTGCTGGTCGAGAATGGGACCGGTGTCGACCCCCTCATCAATCAGGTGAACCGTGCAACCGCTAATTTTTACTCCATAGTCAAAGGCTTGTTTCTGCGCATGCATCCCCTTGAATGCCGGCAAGAGTGATGGGTGAATATTCACAATCCGGCGGCGATAGCGGCGCACCAGCTCCGGCGGCAGAATACGCATGAAACCCAGAGCCAGGATATAATCCGGGCTGTGTTCTGCCAGAACCTGCTGCAACTCTGTTTCAAATGCGCTACGCGCAGAGTAACTCTGGTAATCCAGTTCAAATACGGCGATACCGGCCTGGCGGGCCACTACGGCGGCCCCGGTATGCAGGCGGTCAGTAATCAGCCCGCTGATTTGGCAGCCCTTTAATTGCCCCGAGTCGATTGCATCCAGCACAGCCTTGAAATTACTGCCGCGCCCGGATGCCAAAACGATCACTTGCAACTTTTCACTCATGTGGATCGGTTAAATAAACTCTATGCTGGCCAGCATGGTTGAAATTTCGCGGGCCAGGTCGGACTCGGGGACCTCGTCGCCGTTGTACAACACAATCAATAATCGATCCTGCGACCCCAAAAACTGAACCAGCCAAAAACGATCCTGGTGCCAGTATTCGCAGGCAATCGCCGGGATTCCCCGGGTTGTCTGGTACTCAAAGAGTTCCGCCTGATGGCCGTCGATCTGATTACGCTGCAAATAGGCCCGAATCTGTGCCTTGAGGTCCAGACTGCCTGCCGCCAGACGACTGGCTGCAATTTGCAGCACACCCCCGCTATCCGCGCGAAAAAAACAGGCCACATCTTCGATGATTTCATGCTGCCAATTGGTTAAGTAGCGAAATCGGAAAAAGGAACCCTGAAACAGGCGACTGTCGGACACGGTTGCCATCAATGCCTGCCAGCTTTTGGCAGGAACCTTTGCGGACAACTAAAAGAAGGTCACATTCAAACGGCCAGCTGATCGAAGACCAAAGCCGGGGCCGGCTGACGGATATCCTCGACTCGGATCCGACTTTCGTTTAAATCCTCCGCATGTCGCAGCCGGATGGGGACATAATCCGGCGAAAGCGGAATCTCAACCCTGGCAATGGTTTGATCCAGCCGGTGATCGGTGTAGATGGTGAAGAGATGACGATCCATTCCCGACTGACTAAGCAGGATTTCGACCAGAGTGATACCCATACCAGCGCCCTCGGTATCATCGCCATGGTCCATATAGTATTCCATTAGATTGCTGTATTTTTGCGAGAGTTTGAACTTCTCGCGAACGCGTTTTTCTTCGTGGGGCATCAGACTGAAGGCATTTTTTACTTTGATGGTCAGGACTTCATCGCGCTTGTATTCCAGCCGAATCACAATCGGCATGCAACGCTCCTTGAATTTATCCCGGAAGGTTTTGATGCGAGTCTCGCGGATGTTTTCCTTGAAAAGGGCCATCAATTTCTGATGTCCATCCGGGTCTTCCGGATCCAGGCCATAATCGCTCATCAAAACCCGCTTCAAGTTGGCCTTGGCGGCGTTCATGACCAGTTCCTTGACGGCGGTATAAACGATATCGCCAATATCACGGCGGTTAAACAATTCTAACAGGCGCTCGCCAATCCCGTTCAAGAGATGCTCGCCGTAATTGCTCAAATAGTACGTAATGACCGTTATGCTTTTCTCTTTCGCATAGGCTCGATCGACCAACTCCCGGATTTTGTCTTTATTCAATTTCACAGCCTGCTTTTAGCTACCAGCACCTTTTCCTCTTTACTATCGTCTGACCCGGGTCTGAAATGCAGAGCGCGGTCGTAAATTCCGCGCCAATCCATACCTGGATAAACCCCAATACGCCCACTGCGGCCCTTCAACTCGCGCTTATCCTGTCCCAGGACAAACACCCGCCAGCCCAATCCAATCGTGATCAGTGCTTCCGGCGCAGGCAGACGAAACACTATAGAGTACAGCTCTACAACACAAGTTAGACGTTTTTTTCCCTTTTTTTGACATCAAAATCAAAAAAAAACTGCAAGTCGCAACCCGGCTACGATGAGCATCCGCATACCACGAGCCAAAGCTCTGCTGCAATCCAAATGTTTCACGGGTCCAGGCCCGATTTGTTTTATAATCCGGGAATCAACCTGGTCTATTCGATTTCTTCGGCCAGGATTTTATGGCCCATTTTGTCCCGTTTGGTAGCCAGATAGCGATGGTTATGCTCATTGGGTTTGATTTCCAGGGGTACGTTCTCCACCACTTCCAGGCCGTAACCCGCCAAACCGGCTCTCTTGCCAGGATTATTGGAAATGAGACGCATTTTACGGATACCCATAGCCCGCAAAATCTGGGCCCCGACCCCGTAATCCCGCTCATCCATCTTGAATCCGAGATGCAAATTGGCCTCAACGGTATCCATGCCCTGTTCCTGGAGCTGGTACGCCTTCAGTTTGTTCTCCAGACCAATACCGCGGCCCTCCTGGTTCATATACAATACCAGTCCCTGGCCAGCTGCATGCACCATGCGCATGGCTGCATGTAGCTGGTCGCCGCAATCGCAGCGATAGGAATGAAAGATATCGCCGGTCATGCAGGAGGAATGCACCCGCACTAACACCGGATCCTCCGGGCCCCAGGCCCCTTTGCACAGCGCCAGGTGCGTCTCGCCGGTATCAGTCTGCCGAAAGGAAGTCAGCCGAAAGTCACCGTAGGCGGTCGGCATCTGGACCACCGTCCCTTTTTCGATCAGGGTATCGTGCTGCAGCCGATACTCAATCAGATCACGGATACTAATCAATTTTAGATCGAAACGACGCGCGATCCCGACCAAATCGGGCAGCCGGGCCATCGTGCCGTCGGCATTCATAATTTCAACCAGCACACCGGCCTCCTCATGACCGGCCAGACGGGCCAGATCAATGGAAGCCTCCGTATGGCCAGTGCGCCGCAGCACCCCCCCATCCTTGGCACGCAGCGGAAAAATATGGCCTGGTCGGCCCAAATCCTGGGGACGGGTGGCCGGATCAATCAAGGCCTGGATCGTTTTGAAGCGGTCGTGCGCCGAAATACCGGTCGTGCAGCCCTGGCCCAGCAGGTCCACCGAAACAGTAAATGGCGTCTCATGACTGGCCGTGTTCGAGTGCACCATTAAATCCAGATCGAGCGCGGCACAACGAGCGGCCGTCAAGGGGGCGCAGATTAAACCGCGGCCATGGGTGGCCATGAAATTGATGACTTCGGGGGTCACATTACGAGCGGAGGTGACGAAATCGCCCTCGTTTTCGCGGTCTTCGTCATCCACCACGATGACCAGCTTGCCGGCCCTGATCTCATCAATGGCTGATTCAATAGTATCGAGCAAAATGGGCTCCATAGAGCCATGCTTTGAAGCAAGCCTGGCAGGTTAAGCTCTTTTTCTGGCCTGAAATCGGAAATGGAAGCCGACCGGAATCAGGGGCTTGACCATCACCGGGCGCTGATTCCAACAATTGCCGCCCTGGGTGCGCTCCACCGAACAAAGTTGCGAGCGGGGGACTAGTAACAGCCCGTTTGAGCGACACAGGAACTGGTACTGACGGTGGCGCTGTCTATGCCGCAGCCGCAGGGGTGGCTGATCACAGCCGAGCCCGGTCCCTGGCCGACCTGAAAACCGTCACTGGTACTGAGCACCAGCTCCGGATAGCCGTCATTGTTGCAGTCGTAGCGGCACTGAATCACATAAGGCGATGGCATGATATATTTGAGAACATTATCGCTGCCATTGCGTACCGGCGTGGCCGCGTAGGGCAAATACTCATTTTTCGGTTCTTCATTTTGCACATACAGGGCATAATAATGGCGCGTGCTCTCGACTCCGCCATCGATGTACAGATCGCTTGTCAGCCAGGGATAAAAGATACGGCTGCGCGCCAGAGCATTGCCGCCCATATGAAAACCCTGATCGGTGGAGTTATCATCGTGCCCCCGACGCCAGTCGCTCAATCCGATCACAACCTGATTCGCAGACTGCGCGCTGTTATAGAAGCTGTGCAGCATCAGGTTTTCGATCAGATTGAAACGATACTCCAGGATAGCCGGCGATTCGCCATGATCCAGCACGATGGTTTGCTCCTGACCAAAGACAACCTTATGGTGCAGGGGAAACCATTGCGGCGCTTTCAGCTGATTATTGAGCTCGTCCTCATTTGGATCGTACTGTAACAATGGCGTAACCCGGTAACCCAGGATATCGCGATTATCGAACTTGTCCTGCAGGACTTGACCGTTGATATAGCCATAGCCGAAAGCCAGCGCGCGCACATAAATCCCGGAGTGCAGGAACATACCGGAGGGCACATCGCTCGCCGGATACACTGCCCCATTGCCGTTCGTCAACTCGCTGAAATTGACGATCCCGCCGGTCTGCACGCAGGCATTATCAAAATCAATGGCGTAGGGAATACTACAGTAGACCTGTCGCTCCACAGACACCGGGTCCCAGAATTTCTGGGCATCTTCCGAGGACTGGATCTCGCTCAGGTCGCTCAAGGGTGAACGCGAGGACAGGCGTAATTCGCCAATATCCAGCCAAATGGGCAATTCAGAGTAGGAGGGCACACACTGCGCATCGGTATAGGGCGTGCAACCGGTCAGAGCCTGGTGCTTCAGGCCAGTCATAGTATCATCGGCGTCCGTAAAGATCACATTGGAATTGATTTGCGCGCGCGTAAGCGGTCGATCCGATGCATAGGTTGCCTTTAGAATCACGGTCATCCGCTGATTAAACAGGGACGACAGCAAGGCCACATCATTATCTCCATTGCAGGCGCCGCTGACCAGTCCGCCGGCCAGTGCCAAAGCCAGTACGCACCGGCGCAAGGTCTTTAAGGATTTATCACAGCTATGTTGCGGGATCTGGATTTGCATAGTTTTTCCTACAGGGTAAAACCCACCATCAGACCAAAATGAAAAAAATGGCCGTTATTCAGCGAGTAGGGATCGCGCTGAAAACGCGGATCCGTCGAACCCGGATAATAAAGTTCAGCCCCGGGAGGCGGCTTTAAATGCTTTTCATAGATCAGATTATAATCCAGACGCAGACCAACCCGCAGCACCCGGCTGGCCGGAATGGAAAACTCGAGGCCGGCAAAAAACAACGGTTCCCAGCCGCTGCGGTTTTCAGGGCGGACTTCCAGCCAGGCCCCCCCGCCGCCCAGCTTGAGCCAGGTCTGGAGTTTGAAACTATAGGGCAATCGATAGGCCAGGGCCAGATAGGTGGGAGCGACTATCACCTGCTGGGTGGTATGCGAAAAATAGTTGGCATAGGCCGCTCCAAATTCGGTATGAAAAACCCAGGGCCAGTTAATGCGATAGAATCCGCCGCCGCCTACATTCGCATCCAGGATTTCATCCGTGCGAGTGCCGGGCATGGGGTTCGAAGCCCCCACCCACAGCCCAATTTCATGCTTTGTGCGGGCCACACTCTCCTGGGCGCTCAAAGCAGACAGCGGCAGACCGGCCAAACAAAGTATTCCCAGGGCAAAAAAACGCATAAACGGCCTGTTCTGGATAGAGACTGAGAGCTGGCTTGTACTACAAGTCATAAATCAATGCGATGGGACTCTCTTTTGGGTGCGCGTAGTGATTTCCCCTTGACACCAGTTTGGCCGGCGTCACATTCCAGATCCCGCCCTGGTGCAAAAACCAATGCCAAGACTGCGCAAAGCACTACAATACACCGCGTATAGCCTGTTGATCCTGGCTTTCCTCGCTGGCGCTGCAACCTGGATCAGTTTCGAGAGCGATTACTGGCATTCCAGCTCCGATCATCCCTGGGAGAATCCGGCTGTGTTCGCGATCAACAAACTGCCGGCCCGCAGCAGCTTTCGCTCTTTTAGCAGCGCGACCGACCAAAGGTCCAGTCATCCGCGCCTGTCCATTGACCTGAACGGGCCATGGCGCTTTAAATGGTTGCCCTCTGTGCTGGATGTGCCACCGCAATTCAATCAGACGGATTTCGATGACAGTCAGTGGCCGACCCTGTCGGTACCATCCAACTGGCAGATGCACGGCTATGGCATCCCTGTTTATGTCAATATGAACAATCCTTTTGCCCGGCTGGGTAAAATGAATCTGCCGCACCCCTTCAACAAGGCACCGCCGCACGCTGTGTTTCTGAGCGGAGTCAATCCACCCTATGTGCCGGTCAAGCGCTCGCCCGTCGGGCTCTACCGCCGGCAGTTTGGACTGAATGATAGCCAGTTTGTCGGCCGGCGGCTGATCCTGCACTTTGACGGCGTGAAAAGTGCCATGTATGTGACCCTGAACGGCCACGCCGTCGGCTACAGCGAGGGCAGTATGTTGCCAGCCGAGTTTGACATCAGTCCTTACGTTCGCACCGGCAACAATCAAATCAGCGTCCAGGTCCACCGCTACTCCGACGGCAGCTTTCTGGAAATGCAGGATATGTGGCGCCTGAGCGGCATCTATAGAGCGGTGTATATCGAATCCGTCCCGCGCACGCATGTGTTCGATGTCGGTCTACAGACAACCATCCAGAATTTGAAATCCGGCAGTCCGTCCGCTTTGATCACTGTCCAGGTCGCGCTAAACCAGAAACCGCAAGCAGCTACGCAACTAGAGTGGACTTTGCGTCATCAAGGCCGGGTTATCGAAAGCTCCGATCAGCCGCTCGAACTAAATCAAAAGCAATTCAGCTTTCAAATACCGGTCCGCAATCCCCGGCTATGGAACGCGGAAGATCCGCAGCTGTACAGCCTGGAAATGCGGCATACCGCTGCCGGGCAAACAGAATGGATCCAGCAGCGCTTTGGATTGCGCACCGTCAGTATAACCGGGGCGCAACTGATGGTCAACGGACAACCGATTTTGATCAAGGGAATCAACCGTCATGAAATGCATCCCGAGAAGGGCCAGGCAATCGACCGGGATGACATCCGGCGTGATTTGATCGAAATGCAGAAAATGCATATCAATGCCATCCGCACCTCACATTACCCAAACCAGACGGCCTTATACGACCTGGCCGACGAGATGGGCTTCTATGTAGTTGATGAAACCAATCTGGAAACACACGGCATTTCTGAAAGTCTGCCGGCTTCGGATCCGGATTGGCGCTCTGCGGTTGTCGACCGGGCCCGGCGCATGGTGCTGCGCGATCGCAATCACCCGTCCATTATCATCTGGTCGCTGGGGAACGAATCCGGGGAAGGTGATAACTTCCGGCACATGCGCAAAGCAATCCTTGAGCTGGACAAAAGCCGGCCCATTCAATACGAACAAATGTCAGCCGTATCTGATATTATTGCACCAATGTACCCCTCCATAGCGGCCGGATTGCCGGAGCTGCCCAAAGATCCGGTAGAGGAGACTTTTTACCAGACAAACCAGTCGCAATGCTGCAACTACGCCATCGACCAGTGGGGCCAAAACAAGCGCGCCCAAAAGCCGCTGATCATGTGTGAGTACGCCCACTCGATGGGTAACAGCCTGGGAAACTTCCGGGATTATTGGCAGGTGATTCGGCGCTACCCCGATCTGCAGGGTGGTTTTATCTGGGACTGGGCCGACCAGGCCTTTGCAGCAACCGATGCCGAGGGCCGCTTTTATTGGGCCTATGGTCGCGATCTGGGCACTCCCGACACCCTTAGTGATGAAAATTTTCAGAATAACGGAATTGTCGCCGCGGACCGATCCTGGCACCCCCAGGCCTGGGAAGTGCGTCAGGTGTATCAGCCGGTGCAGTTTCGCATCGAGAACAAACAGCTTATCTTGCACAATGAGTTTGGTTTTACGAACCTGAAGGGAGCGTCCCTGCAACTGGATTGGAGTAGCGCGGGACGCTCCATCCAAAGCCGTGCAATCCGTTTGCCCGACATCGCTGCGGGCGTCGAGTGGACGGTGCCCGAGGAGCTCTACCGGAATCTAACCCAATCCGCTGATACCCTGCTAACGATTCAACTACGCGCCAACGCTGCCCTGGCAGGCTATCAGCGTGATGCTATCATCGCCCGGGATCAATTTGAACTGGCCGGATACCCATTCACAGCGGCCTTTAGCGATTCGGCTCCAACTGACGCAGCCCTGGTGGCCGTAAACGAAACAGAAGCATACATCGAGCTTGGTTCGCCCGGTATTGCCCTGCAGGTCAGCAAAGCAAACGGACGGCTGATCAGTATTCGCCAGGGTGGTCAATCCCTTTTAAGAAAGCCCGCCTTTCTGAACTTCTGGCGGCCAGTAACGGAGAACGATGTTGGTGATGCCGGCGCGTTTGGAAATTTCGACTTTATGATCTGGCGCACAGCAGCCCGGGATGCCAAATTGACAGCAATGCAGATAATCCACACCCCGGCACCCCGCATCGAGGCGCGTTTCCAGACCCTTGGAGGGCAAGTGCAGTTTACGATTACCTACTCCATTCAGGGGCGCTCCGGGATCAAACTGGATGTTGGCATGGAAGCGGATCCCGCCCTGCCCCAGATCCCGCGGGTGGGCTGGCAGTTACGACTGGACCCGCAATTCCAGAGCGTAGCCTGGTATGGACGCGGACCGTTCGCCAATTATGCCGACCGCAAATCGGCGGCGTTCATTGGACGCTATCAAATGCGAGTCGCCGATTTATTTCATCAGTACACAGTTCCCCAGGAAAACGCCAATCGCAGCGACGTGCGCACGCTATCGCTGGAAGGCGAACGCCTGCAACTGGATGCGACCATGGATCAGGCCTTCCAGTTCAGTGCCTACCCTTACACGGATGCGAATATCGAGAACGCCCGGCACATTAATGAGTTGCAACCCAGGGACTTTGTTACCCTTAATCTGGACGCCCGCATGAAGGGTGTCGGCGGTGATACAACCTGGGATGCCCGCTCCCAGCCGCATCCGCAGTACCGGGTGAAACCGGGCACTTTGCGCTTTCGCACTCTACTCCAGCTGCAGGCTCGTTAACAAACCCGGTCCTTGCGGTCACGCACCCCCGATTTGTGCCCGGCCGAATAACCCCCGGTGGCACGATTCTTGCGGTAGTATCGAAAACCGCCGCCTTACAGCAAGATGGTGGTCAATCCGGCGGCATATTGCCGGAAAGTATAGCGTATGGACAAGTCTCTGGCAGATATTATATGGGTGCTGATTTCAGCGGCACTGGTGCTTTTTATGCAAGCCGGATTTCTGTGCGTTGAATCCGGGCTCACAAGGGCCAAGAACTCCATCAATGTAGCGATTAAAAACATAACCGATTTCGGCGTTGCCACGCTGACATTCTGGGCCCTGGGCTTTGGATTGATGTTCGGTAGCAGCGTCTACGGCCTGGTCGGCAGCGATCATTTTCTGATCGACTTCGAAGCGCAGGAACCCTGGACTCCGGCCTACTTTATCTTTCAACTTGTGTTTTGCGGCACAGCGGCCACAATCGTCTCTGGCGCCGTAGCTGAACGGTTGAGCTTCAAGGCCTACCTAATCAATACCACAATAATTTCCGGCTTGATCTATCCTTTAATCGGTCACTGGATCTGGGGCGGCGGACTCGAAACGGCTAGCGGGACAGGCTGGCTGGCACAGCTGGGCTTTATCGATTTTGCCGGCAGTACCGTTGTGCACAGCACAGGCGGCATTGTAGCCCTGGCTTCCCTGTTAATTGTCGGCGCACGCGCCGGTCGTTTTCCTCCTGGTCAGACACCACGTAAAATCAATGGTAGCAATCTGCCCCTGGCCATGCTCGGTGGCATCATCCTGTGGTTTGGCTGGATCGGTTTTAACGGTGGCAGTACGCTGGCCCTGAATGCGCAGGTTCCCGGTATCGTAGCCAACACTTTGCTGGCCGGTGGGGCGGGTCTGGTAGCGGCCCTGATTATGTCATGGCTGCTGCTGGGCTACCCGGAGGCCAGTGTGCCTTTGAATGGATCCCTGGCTGGCCTGGTAGCGATCACCGCATCCTGCTTTGCGGTCACACAGTGGCAGGCACTGATAATTGGATCGGTGGCCGGCGTATTGGTTGTACCGGCCGAAAAACTGCTGGAAAGGCTGCAAATTGATGATGCCGTCGGCGCAATTCCCGTGCATCTGGTGGCCGGCATCTGGGGCACGCTAGCCGTAGGCCTGTTCGGAGATCCTGATATCCTGAACACAGGCCTGGGCCGCATGCAGCAAATTGGGGTCCAGGCGCTTGGTATCCTGGCCAGTAATGGGTTTGCCTTTGGCCTGGCTTTCCTGCTACTCAGTATTGTAAATCGGATCACACCGCTGCGGGTCGAAATGGAAGACGAAAAACTGGGGTTGAATATTTCCGAACACCGCGCCACAACAGAATTGATTGATTTGTTCATGGTAATGGACCATCAAAAGAAAACCGGCGACCTTTCGGCAGACGTGCCAGTGGAGCCCTTCACGGAAGTGGGCCAGATCGCCGAGCGCTACAATCTGGTTCTGGACCGGGTACGCACGACCTTGCAGGAAAACGAAGAAGCTCGCAACCAACTAACACAGGCCTTTGAGGCGATCGCCCAGGAACGAGAGCGAGCCGAAAGTCTGCTGCTGAACGTTCTACCGTCCAAAGTTGCCCAGGAACTAAAAGACAATCCGGATACAATTGCGCACAGTTACTCCGAGGTCACCGTTCTCTTTGCCGACATTGTCGGATTCACTGAATTTGCCAACCGCTACAAAGCGGAATCTATAGTCAGTTTGTTGAATAAAATATTCTCCCGATTCGATGCCATGGTGGATCGTTACGGCCTCGAAAAAATCAAAACAATCGGTGATGCCTACATGGTGGTTGGTGGATTACCGGCGCCATCAGCACACCACACGGAAGCGGTGGCGAATTTTGCCCTGGATATTCTCGATCAGCTGCAACGCATCAAGGTCGGCAAACAGGGGCAAGCTCTGCAAATGCGCATCGGCATGAACACTGGCCCGGCTGTCGCGGGAGTGATTGGAACCAAGAAATTTATTTATGATATCTGGGGTGATTCTGTCAACATAGCCAGCCGCATGGAATCTATGGGACTGCCGGGATCGATTCAAATGCCCACCACCACAGCCGAACGGCTACGCGACAAGTTTATCATCCGGGAACGCGGACCCATCGCAGTAAAAGGCAAGGGACAACTTTGGACAAGCCTGCTACTGGGTCGCAAGCCAGGTTATACTTTTGAAGCCCTTCAGACCTGACGGCCCGCAGCGGCAGGAAGTTGCCGGGCAGACGAGTCCCGACGTAAAGGGCCGTCTTTCAATGCATCTGGTTTACTGCACTGCTTTGAATAGCCAGATGCTCGCCCGGTTTGAATTCCGGACTAGCAAAGACAGTTTGCAGGCTATCCGCATACGCCTGGGCATTCACAACAGACTGCCAACGATAGCCCCCGACCCCCGGCGATCGAAACGCAGTTGGCACCCCCTGGTGGACCAGTACAACCTCTGATTGGTAAAAAAAGCGCAGCTCGGCAAAGACACCTTGCCAAAGCCCGGAATGAAACAAGCTTTCAATGTGCCCCTTGTGACGCCGCACGCGAATACCCAATCCGTAATACTCGTCTTCATCCTGCAAAACATGACCGGGTGGGCATTGGATCATTTCCTGAACGTAGCGAGGGGCCAGCTGCCAGCCAGAGACGGAACCGGGATCGAACAACGCTCCGGTAAAGACGGCCATATCTGCCAGACTACTGGATATACCCGCAGCACCGCGGGCAGCCGGATTGACGCTCGTGTTCACCAACTGCAAGGGAGCAAATATCCGTTCTGCCATAAACTGGTCATAGCCCTGGTGACTGACTTTTTCAATCAGCGCTGCCAGAATATAATAGTTGAAATTTGAATAATGAAAGCTCGCGGCCACTGGCTGCATTTGTTTGGCGATCGGATAAACTGTGTGCTTGCGATACGGCGAAGTGTATGCGGATCCAAATGCCGGTCGGTACGAAATGCCGGATGTGTGCGAAAGCAAATGCCGAATGGTGACTGGATGGCCGGACAGGGGACGCTGCAAATGCCTCGCTTCCGGAAAATAGAGGGCAATATCGTCATCCAGGGCGATTTTGTGTTCCTGGACCAGCAGCATTACCGCCGCCGATGTAAATGTTTTGGACACAGACGCGATCGGCCTGGCACTAGCACGTCCCAGGCCCTGGTGATGAGTAAAAACCGGTCGTTGACGATAATGAACTTCCAGACCCAGAATGGGGAAGGTCGAACGCACTGCTCCGCTCTGCAATAATCCGCTTAGCTTGTGTTCGCGACCCAAAAAATCATCCAGAGCCAGTGGATCCAGGGCCGAACTTCTGGCTGGGTGTCCTTTTAGCCAGCGGGCCAAACCTTGATCCGCAATTGCCACATTCATGACTGGCAGCAACTGTTGCCAATGCGAAGACAAACGGGCCGCGCTATGGATGGCTGTTTCGGCTTGCAAGCCAGGAGCATTGTAGGCTGCTGCAGGATTGCGCCAGTGCGCAACTGCACCAATCAGGCAGCTACCCAAAACAAGGGCCGGCAAACCCAGCCGAAAGCGCTTGCGGCGCAAATACACAGCAGCCCCAACCCGTGGGGGACAGCCCTGAAAATCTCGATTCAATACATGATTCATTGTGATCTAGTCCAGGCCAAATTGCAGCACAAATAGCGATCGAAATCGGGCCCTGTCATTCCCCATCGACCAGATCCAGGCCTCACCAGGCCGTTTTTCGGGTCAGAAACGGAATAGCCCGGCATTTTTTTTGCACCGCATCACAGGTCAAGACAGATACGACCGGGTGTGGGCCAACAGAGCTGCCAGGGGCCCAGTTATCCTGCGATTAAGCCTACAAAGCCCCTGTTTTGGCCGCTAATCAGGCATATCCGGTGTAATCCGTGTCGGGAAGAATCCATCGATCTGATTACAATAGCGCATTCAGCACTGCATATTGCATCTAGTGCCATTTTTATATCAGCCAAAGTCAGCTTCTGTTTTGAGTTCACTCTTGATTTTCGCACCGACGACCTTGCAGCATTTGTCTGGTGAAATTTTGCCGGTAAGCCAGCTTGTAACCAGAGACTATACCCCAGATCGGGCTTACAGTTCCGGACTTGCAAATCCAGCGCCACGATCCTGGATCCGGGTGCTAGATGCCGAGGGCGTAAAATAAAACCGCGAACGCACCGTCTGTCACTGCGATCAAGAGAATTCCGTTAACAACCGCCCTGGTAGTTGAGACACCAACCGATCGGGCCCCGCTACCAGTGTAAATGCCCTGGTAGCAGCCAACCCCGGCGACAAGCAGCGCAAACACCATTCCCTTGATCATGCCGCCCGCGGCATCGGCCATGGATACCGCCCCGGCCACCTGATTCGTATAAGCCACAAGCGGGTAGCCCATGAGTAGCAAGACAACCAAACCGCCGATCAATCCCATGAAACTGAACAGGGCCATCAAAACCGGGCTGACAAACAGCATACCCAGCATGCGCGGCAGGACCAAAAAGCGTACCGGACTCAGGCCCATGGTCTGCAGGGCCGCCAACTCCTCATTCACCTGCATGGTGCCAATTTCAGCTGCAAAGGCTGAACCGGAGCGTCCCGCCAGAACAACATTCGTTATCAATGGTCCCAATTCGCGCAACAGGGACAGACCAACCATATTGGCCACATAAATCTCGACCCCAAACTGGCTCATCGGAATTGCGGACTGAAATGCCAGAATTAATCCCAACAAGAATCCAATCAGGGCAACAATACCGGCTCCATTGACCCCAACCTGTTCCATTTGATCCAGAAAATCCCGCCATCGAAAACGGCCGGGCCGCAGGACGACAAGCAGGAACTCATAACACAGTTCACCGGTAAACAGAACGAGGCGCTGCAGCGCCTGGCCGGATCGAGCGACAGAACGACCCATCCCTTCCAGCCAGTAGCGCAGTGATCTCTGCTGACCCTCGTGGACAATCCCCTGTACCGGCTCGTAGATGGCCATGAGTCGCTCAAAACGGTGAGCCAGATGAATCAGGGTACAGTCTCGCCGCAACGCTTGCGATTCCGCGGCGACACACTGCAACCAGGCTACACCGGCGCCATCCAGGTACTGCAAATCGGCCGCGTTTACAACCAGGACTCGCCATGGCTCACTCTTGAGACGCTCCCATAACCGCCATGCAGATCCGGCGGCATGCACATCCAGGCGTCCCCTGAGATTCAGCTGCACTTCGGCACCCTTATAATCGACCTGAAATTCCACAATATATCCTTCGACCGGCTCGATTACCCAACAAACTTTTTTTGATAGCAGGTACAAATCTTTGGCCCACACCAAACCCGGACACCAAAAAGTTTGTGCAGCGCACAAATGCCGCTTGCCAGCCTGGGCTGTCTGCAAAAGATGGCAATGTATGGCATGGTCAATTTACAGAGTTGATGCCGACGGGCATGAAATACAACTAACTACGGTCGGTGCAACGAGCAGCAAAGAACGAGCTCTGGAAAAGGTGCGGATGTACAATGACCGCCTGCAGTCCAGCGATCCGGACAGCCTTGACCGCTTCATTGCCCGCGATGAAAAAGGCCGCGAACTGAAATCTGCTTCCTGATCCAGGCCGAACTACCTTATTTTTCTGCGGTCAGCCGCTTTTCCATTAAGTCTGGGAAGTCTCGTCCGAAACTACTAGCAGGGTGGTTCAGGGCTATGGAAGAAAGAAGTGCACTCCTCGAAGCTGAAAATGAATCGGCCGCTACCAATTATGCGCCGGTCGCAGGGCAAACGAACCACTCCGGGTCAGAGCTAAACTTTAAACCCTTTGATCAAAATGTTGTCTGCCCCCGCTGTCATCATCACATGCTGGTTTATATCCAGCCTTTGCATCTAAAACAGGAAATCTTGTGTCCCGAGTGCATGCTGCCCTTGAATCAGCTCTTTGTGGGATATATTCAGACCCATACGCGTCAGAGCTCCGGCCTGGACTGGCAGGATGCTGAACTAGAGCGCGTCCTGAACGATTTCTAATTCCCCCTTCAGGCAGCCGGCCAGCTACCGGAAGCATTTTTTTGGCCAAAACCTGGTTTTTTACTGGACAGTGGAGCAGTATTACTGGTTATCTGGTATTACCACCAGCCATGCTAGATCCATTACCCGATTTTCAACCCATCGAAGGCCAGAAACTGAAACAAGTCTTTGTCGATCAGTGCAGTCAGATGATCTTATCCGGGAAACTGGATATCGGCAGTAAACTGCCATCAGAACGCGACCTGGCCATCCAAATGGGGGTCAGCCGGCCAGTGGTTCATGAAGGACTGCTGGACTTGCAGGCCATGGGACTTATCACCTTAAAGTCCCGCTTTGGCGCAATCGTCAATGACTACCGCCGCTCAGGTTCACTGGATTTATTAACCGCGCTGCTGCGCTATAATCAAAATGATCTAAAACCTGGTCTGCTCGCGGATTTACTCGATTTGCGGGAACATATTGAAACGAGAATTGCCCTGCTGGCAGCTCAGAACCGAACAGAGCAGGATCTGCTGCTGATCGGGCAAATTATTGACAAAGAGATACGGACCGACAGTCGTCAAATTCGACGTCTGGTCCAGCTGGATTTTGAATTCCACCTGCAGTTGGCCCTGGCCAGCGGTAATCAGGTTTATTCACTGCTGCTGAACTCTTTTCAATCAATTTACACAACCTACACTGCCGTTTTTTATCAAAATCCGACTGTTCATGCAGCAGTTCATACCATGCATCAGGAGCTGCAGACTGCCCTGCAGGCTCGTCATGCCGGGTGGGCGGAGGAAATCATGCACAGACTAATCCGCCATGGACGCGAAAACCTGCAATCCACTCCCTAAATAACATTATTAATCATATAAACCAGGACGCCTCACTATGCCAGTAAAATCCAGATTAGAAGACTCCGGCGCTAAACCGGACCAGACAGCGCACGACGCAGTAAGGCATGCCCCTCTGCAGGACCGCGACCCATACGGCCTGCCGGACCAAAATGAGGCCGGTTTTGCCTGGCAGCCCTCGGCTCGTTTACAACGACTGCAGCGGGATCACATGGCTGCCCGGCCCGGCCTCGGTGCCGAGAGGGCCATACATTATACACAATTCTTGCGGCAGCGCTCCAACCGCAGGCAATCGGCCCAGATCAGAATGGCTGCAGCCTTGAAATTTCACTTGCAACACCGCAGTATTGCTATATATGCCGATGAGTTAATCGTCGGTAGTCATACCGAACACCGAATCGGTGCAATTTGTCATATTGAAAAAGCCGGCGGTGTAATGCTGGAAGATCTTTACAAGTTTGAAAAAAGAAAAGTCAACCCGCTGCGACTGGAACCGTCCAGTCAGAGAGCTCTGCTGCGCGCTATGCTGTACTGGTCCAGACGAAACCTGGCAATGCAGGCCTTTCCACTGCGCGATAAGGTCGGTTATTTAATTGATCAATTAAATGCTAGTTACTTTGTAATCAACGAGGCCGGCGGTATAGCCCACTTCCTGCCAGACTATGCGAGCATTATCAATACGGGCACACTGCAGATGCGCAAGGCGGTCATTGAAAAACTGGAACTGGCAGCCGCAACACCAGACTCCAGGCTGGATGCTAGTCAGCATAATTTTTTGCGGGCCCGATTGATTGCCCTGGATGCAGTGGAATTATTTGCAGAACGCTATCGCAGCCTCGCCCTGGAGCAAAATCTGAGCGAGACAGCTGCCATCCTGGACAACATCCCGCGGCATCCTGCCCGCAATCTGCATGAAGCGCTGCAGATGATCTGGCTGTTTCAAATGATTATCCAGATTGAGTCCCTCGATCAAGGCATCAGCCTGGGCCGCATTGACCAATACCTGTATCCCTTGTACCAGGCAGAGCTACAGACCGGCACATTTAACCCTGATACATTCAGAGATTTGTTCGGTGCCTTTTGCCTGAAGCTTTCAGAAATCATTCCGCTCTTTTCAGAAAGGGTCACCGCCATGTTTGGCGGACTGCCGACGGGCCAGGCCTTGACCCTTGGGGGCTGCCACCAGGACGGCTCCGATGCCGCGAATCCTCTGACCTTTCTGATGCTGGATGTTCTGGAGGCTTTGAAAACCCGTCAACCGAACTGGCATGCCCGTATCAGTCCGCATTCCTCATCGGCCTACCTGCAACGGGTTTATCAGCTAATCGCTCAGGGGGGCGGATCTCCGGCGGTCTACAACGATGCTGTGATACTGCCCGCCTTGAAAAAACAGCAGTTTCCGCCAGAACAGATATATAACTACGCCACCGTGGGCTGCGTAGAACCCGCACTACCAGGTATCAGCTTTACCTCGTCAGACGCGGCCCTGTTTAATGCCGCGATGGCAATGGAGCTTGTCCTTGGTGAAGGCAAGCGTTTGCGAGGCAGACTACCAGGCCGCAAACGAAGCCCGCACTCTATCCAGCTGAATCGTATACAATCCTTTGCAGAGTTCAAGACTGCTGTTTTCGATGAGCTGCAGGCCCAGTTGGCTATTTTAAAAAGAACTCTTGATCAAATAGAGATTGCCAATGCCCGATTTCATCCGACCCCCTTTGCATCTTTAACAGTCCAGGGCTGTCTGGACAAGGCCATCGACCTGGCAAGAGGAGGCGCCTTGATCAATGCGTCAGGTATCCAGGCTGTCGGCATTGCTGATCTGGCCAATTCCCTGGCTGCAATCGAAGAAATGGTTTTTCGCCAGCAAAGGTACAGCCTCACTGAGGTAGCCAGGGCTTGTGCACGAAATTTTAAAGGCACACAGCATATGCGCGCCCATCTGCAAAAAGCGGCCAAGTTTGGCAATGATCAGGCCAGAGTTGACGAACTAGCTGCCGAAGTGATCAGCGAGTTTGAAAAGCAGGTTTCACAGTACCGCAACACACGCGGTGGTCGATGGATGGCCGGCGGTTACTCCATGACCTGCCACAGAGCCTTTGGCAGCCATATGGCGGCCCTGCCTTCCGGACGGCTGGCGGGTGAATCACTGGCAGACGGAATTGCGCCTGCTGACGGAAGCGACCGCCTGGGCCCTACCGCTTCACTGAACTCCTGTGTGCGCCTGGATCACACCAAGCTGGCTAATGGGGTGAATCTAAACATGAAAATCGACGCCGATACCCTGCACACCAAAGGAGGCGCAGCTATTCTGGGAGCTTTATTAGGCGGTTATTTTGATCAGGGAGGCATGCAGGTCCAGGTAAATGTCCTTGATCACAAAGTCCTTGAGGATGCCGTAAAACATCCAGAGCGACATCGTAACCTGCTGGTGCGCATTTCCGGTTATTGCGCTTACTTTGTAGACCTGAGCCCGGCCATGCAGCAAGAACTGCTGGA
>JAGRNA010000237.1 GCA_020441005.1 Leptospiraceae bacterium | reverse complement strand
TGTCTGCTCTGATCGCCAGGCGCACAAAACCGGACTCGGTAAACTTGATCGCATTGCCAATCAGATTAATCAGGATTTGCTTGAGCCGCCGGGCGTCACCATTGACCTCTACGTCTGGCAGGCCTGCCAAACGCGACTGCAAATCAAGCCCCTTTTGATCCGCCTTGACCTGCATCATGTGCATGACTTGCTTCACTTCAGCTATTAGATTCATTGAATTCAAACGTAATTCTTGCCGGTTACTATCTATTCGAGCTGTATCTAACACATCGTTAATTAGATCAAGCAAATGCTTCGCCGACAAGCGGACAGTGTCTAAATACTCTCTAACTTGTTCATCGCTGGTTAACTCCAGAGCCAGGTCTGTCATACCGATAATCGCATTCATTGGTGTTCGAATCTCATGACTAATACTCCCGAGAAAATTGACTTTGGATTTATTGGCAGCCTCGGCTCGATCATGCGCTGTCTGTAAATCTTGCATCGTTTTTTTGCGATCCGTGACATCCTGTTTTATAGCAAAAAAATGAATGATCTTGTCTTGCTCATTTCGAACAGGAGAGATAATCGCCTCTTCCCAATACAATTCACCATTCTTTTTCTTGTTAATAATTTCTCCACGATACACCTCGCCTGCAAGCAGTGTAGCCCACATTTTTTCATAGAATTCAATCGGCATTTTATTTGACTTAAGTATCCTTGGGGTTTGGCCGATCGCCTCGGCGGCGCTGTATCCAGTAACTGTTTCAAAAGCCCGATTACAATATTCAATTATTCCATCAGGATCAGTAATCACAATATAAGCCGGGCTTTCTTCGACTACTGTTGACAGCATCGTCAACCGACGAGACTGCTCTTTGTATTCGGTAATATCTCGTATGTGGGAGTACAGAACCATCGAATCATTCAGGTGAATGGGACTTGAATGCACCTCAACGTCACGAACTTGCCCATCTTTCAATCGATGCTGAAATTCAAAGATATTTGTTTTGCGCTCTCTTGCATTTTCCATACGCGCAAGTATCTCCGCTCTATTGAGTACATTCAGATCCATAATCGACTTTTGACATAACTCTTCTTTGCTATATCCATAATAAACCGCTGCGGAATGATTTGCTTCCAGAATGCGACCATCCTTGGGGTTGATTAACATTTTGATGGCGCTATGCTGATCAAACATCTCATGGTACTGCCTTTCTTTTTGTAGCAGCTGTTCGGTCAGCTCGTGCTCAGCTGTACGGTCAGAATTAAAACCGATAAAGCGCACCGGTTGGCCGGCGGAATCCAGCAAGGCCTTGCCCTGACTCACAATCCAGCGGTAGCTGCCGTCCATGTGCCGCAGCCGAAACTCGGAGCTGTAAATTCGGCTGAGCGGATCGGCCAGGTATTCCTGCACCCGGGCAAAGGCCGCCTCGCGGTCGTCGGGATGCAGGTGCTCCTGCCAAAAGCTGATATGAAAAGGCACCTCACTGTGGTCATAACCTAGCATGGTCGCAAAGCGTTCCGAATGCCACACATAATCTGTTTCCAGGTGCCAGTCCCAGAGGCCCTCCTGAGCGCCCTCCAGGGCAGCCCGGAAACGTTCCTCACTCAGCCGCAGGGCCAACTCGGTGTTTTTGACAGTCGTGATATCCAGGATGGTACCGAACAGACGCACAGGCTGGCCCGCATCATCCAGGACCAGCTGCCCGCGTCCGTGCACCCAGCGGACCTTGTCACTACGGCGGTTGAGAATTCGGTATGCACGGTCAAAGGGCTGCTTTTGTTGCAAAACTTCATCCTGAAAGTATTGCTGCATAGCCTTACGATCCTGCGGAATGACAAGATTCAGCCAGCCGGTAAAATCGCGCGTGTAGTCTGCATCGATCCCCAGGATCTGATCCAGGCCCTGAGAGGAGGTCCAGCTGTTGCGGGCAAAGTTATAATTATAATGACCGACACCGGCAATTGTTTCTGCCCGGAACAAATCCTCCTGGCTATGTTTTAATTGCTGTACTAAATGAGTGCGTTCGGTAATATCCTCGCCAACGGTAATCAGACCATCGATGCTTTGCTCTTGATCATACAGGATGGCAAAGGTCCAGGCAACCAGACGCTGCTTGCCGGATCTGGTCAGGATCGGCAGGCGTTTTTTGGTCGGCAATCCCCGCTTG
>JAGRNA010000236.1 GCA_020441005.1 Leptospiraceae bacterium | reverse complement strand
TTCGAAAAATTGGAATCCTTGTCACACCCTTGTGCTAAAATAATATGGGAACTTATACGTCCAGGCATAAAATGAGCACCACTAATTCCTCTATTCGATTATCATCTGCGCTGCCTGATCCAGGTGTCATGATTGTAGCTCTGCTACTATTTGCATTGCTGCTACCCGCTTGTGCCGAGGCCCAACCAGTGAATTATCATCAGGAGGCCTTTGCTGCCGGACGCACCGTTGTGACCGTTCCCTGGTATCCGGATCAAAGCGGCGGTGTCGCTGTCACAGTATACACTCCAGCGCAAAAACCGTTGTTGGGAAATGTGCTGGTTTTGCCGGGCTGGAAATTCAGTCCCTCGCGCTGGTTAAATGAAACCAACCTACAAAGCCTGGCCGATGAGTACCGTCTGCGGCTGATCTGCCCGGCCATGCACAGTAGTATATATGCCAGTCAGTATTATCCCGAAACCCGTCTGAAATGGGGGCCTGTGCCGGGCCAAAAATGGATCCTGGAACGATTGCTGCCGGATTTGCAAAGCAGAGGGGTTCTCAGGGCTGACCAGAATAATTATTTGTTGGGTCTTTCCACCGGCGGCCGCGGAGTGGCTTTGTTAGCGCTTGCCCGCCCGAACCTCTTTCGAGCCGGGGCCGCTTTGTCTGGAGATTACGACCAGAGTGCACTACCCAGGGATCGCCTGATGACAGCAGTCTACGGTGCTTATGATCGTTTTCCGGAGCGCTGGACTGGAAAAGACAATCCACATCAGCAGGTCTCAAAATGGCAAATGCCGCTTTATCTGGCCCATGGGACTATTGATCGGGTTGTCCCTTACAGCCAAAGCGCTTCTTTTTACCAGGCTTTACGGAGCGCTCACTCTGGCATAGAGGTGGTGCTGCAAAGCCCGGCAGCGGGTCATGATTTCCGGTTTTGGGGTTCGCAAAACAAACCGGCCTTCGATTTTTTTCGTAAACACCGTCTTCCATAAGACCCGCACGCCGCATATCTAACCAACACCAATCCTAACGGCAGAGCGGCATCGGTGGACGCCCGAGGGATTTATGCCACCAATAACTATTTATATCTGGCGGATGGCGCCGGCGGCTTTAGAATGTACAGCCTGTCCGAGCCGGTGAACCCGTCGCTTGTCGGTAGCATTGCAACCGGGCAGGCCGCTGAGGGTGTCTTTGCCACCGGCAAATACGCCTATTGGGGGGAAGGCACTGCTGGAATGAAAATTCTACGCATCGCTCGCTAATACTGCTAACGGGCCCACTTTTTGACACTCACCGCTTTTT
The DNA here is from genome assembly GCA_020441005.1 of Leptospiraceae bacterium. Taxonomy (GTDB): domain Bacteria; phylum Spirochaetota; class Leptospiria; order Leptospirales; family Leptonemataceae; genus JAGRNA01. The sequence continues at coordinate 5,898 of JAGRNA010000236.1, read as the reverse complement.
TCATATTCTCGATTACATCCTGACTGATTGCCCGGTACAGTTGATCCAGCGGACTATCACGTCCCTCGGTCATCATATCATCAATGGCAAAATCCACCATTTCTGCGATCCACTGACGGCCCGCCTCTCCCTGAATACTCTCGCTGAGAGTTTCCTGAATGCCGTCAAAAACAGCGAGCCCGATTTCGCGTGTCAGCCTGGTCTTCAAAAAATCAGGCACAACAGTCAGACTGGGCACCTGGCGTGCTGCTCGATCCAGGCTGCGGGCCAGCATTCGGCGCGTCTCCGGAATACCAGGCTGCGCCGCGACCGCCTTGCGTACATAGCGAGTTGCCAGATCCTGAATTGCTTCGCGACGCGGTTCAATAGCCGTTAAAAAAATATCAATGGAAGCGCCGCTTTGGATTTCATCCTGCATTTCTGTCAGGATGCGGACAGCCACCCGATCCGATATCTCTTCAGTAATGATTGCCGAATAGCTTTTTACAGTGCGGCTGATGATATCATCGCCGACGTTGGTGATATCACTGCGATACAAGCGCATATAGATCGAGAATATTCGCAGGAGACGAAAGAAGCGCAGCTCTGTCATCGGCATCAAACCCAGTACATCGTACCAGTTGTAGAGCGGAAACAGCCACCAGCGCAGGAGCTCGCGTCGCCGGATCGCTAAAAACCAGCGCAGTAAAAACTCGATCCAGAATAGAATTAAAAAAGGCAGATCCAGATAAATAAAATAGTCTAAATAGTTGCCATCAAGCCCGCGTTCCCGCACATACGCACGTTGCAGTAAGGGTAGTATGAATTGATTAAAAAAAACAGCGTGATCCTGGTTTAGGTCACCTGACCAAAATCGGCGCAATTCGTATTCCAGCCGATCCCCGGCATCCCAGCTTGCGCGCAAAATATCATCGACATGATCGAAATCTGCTGCATGCGGATGTAAAGCATTGAATTCCTGTAATTCCTGGCCTAGTAGAACCAGGTTCTGGTTCAGACCGGAGTCTTGCCAAACCTGGCGTCTAAAAATCCGATCCTGAATAAACAGAATTTTGCGCACCGGGATCGGATTTGTGCGAAACTCTGTTTTAGCGCCAGCGCTTTTCAGGATTTCAGTCGCCTGATCAGCGTAGCTTTTACTGAGTGGATCAGGATGGATACCCTTGATTGGATCATACAACTCCATCACAGTATGTAACTCACTGCTTTGTAAAAGCCAGGGCCGCAGATAGAAATAAGTTAAATCAAATGCAATCAGCGCAACATTCAGCAAAGCCAGCAGTACAAAAAAGAAATCCCACAAAACACGCAATTTATTTCTGGCTGATTCCATACTCAAAAATCGAATCATCAATGGTCTCCTTCGTAGGCTGATGTTAATTGTGGAAAATTATTTTGTCGCAGAGCTTCATATAAAACAATAGCGCAAGAATTCGCCAGATTCAAGGAGCGCTTTTGGGGCAAAACCGGTATGCGCAGAATTGACTCAGGTGCCAGGCATTCGATTATATAGGCCGGCAGACCACTCGATTCACGCCCAAAGAGCAGCACATCATTCACATGGTATTGAGGTTGTGTATAAGACCGTGATGCGAAACGGCTCAAGGCATAGACTTTCCAATTCTGTTGAACGACATAATCCCAGAATTCAGTCCAACCAGAATGCAGCTGCAATTGCAACTCATTCCAATAGTCCAGGCCCGCCCTGCGGACAGCCGATTCACTCAGCGAAAAAGAAGGCTGGCCGATGATATGCAGCGGACTGCCGGTCAGAACACACAGGCGGGCTATGTTACCAGTGTTGGGCGGAATTTCCGGTTCAAATAAAGCAATTTGCATACCGCGGCTACTTACTTGCAAAAAATTGCTGAAAACTGTCAAGCGCATCCAATTTTTGGCGTCGTATAGCACATGAAAACAAAAAAGAAAATAATCCATCTTGGATTCGTTCTACTCACGATTGTCTTTTTAATCAGCTGTAAGAGCAAGAAGGATGATGGTCTGCTATTCTTTTTGCCGCCCGGCGGCGGTGATATTACGAATGAAACGGCTTCTCTGCCCCCGGAAAGCGAAGTAACAACCGAGACTGGCGATGAGGAAGGTGATTTGGAATTTGCCTACCAAACTACCCGGCCGATTCCAGTTACTGTGATTGTGCAGGATGCTGATGGTGTGCAAAGTGGGGTAACAGTTCTCATAAAGGCGGGCACGGAAACATTAACCCAGGGCTTAACCAATAGTTTTGGAAGTTTTACTTCTACTTTTAACCTGATTGATCGCTATGAAAGCATTACTCTGCAGATAATCATTGGAGACAATGTGGTCAGTACGCAGATCATTCAAACTGCGAATCTGGTGGCAATCAATCGTACAATAACCATTTCGACGAGTGTGGACAGTGTCGCACAAGCGGCGGTCGATACCGATGGGGATGGAGTGCCTGATAGCCAGGATGCCTATCCTGAAGATGCCGCACTGGCCCAGATCATTACCACACCTTCATCCGGGACCTTGATTGTTGGTTTTGAGGATTTATACCCCAGCCCGGGAGACGCGGACTTTAATGACTATGTCGTCATGGTTAAAAACAACGCAGAAGATTTGAATGCGCAGGGCCAGGTGGTCCGCATACGGGCAACGTATAAGCATCTGGCCGCTGGTGCCGGCTACAAAAGCCGCCTGAAGCTGAATATTCCCGGTCATTTGAGCGGTCAATTCACCAGCCAGATTACTGACAAGGACGGTACCGCGGTTGCCAGTCTGGACACGCATATGACTGATCTTTCCGGGATCAGCATTTATGGTGATCTGAACAGTAAAGATACGCTTGACAGTGCCTGGAACACTCGACAGGGTCAGACTTATGTAGAGGGCATGCAGGCCCAAATTGAAATCACCTTCGATACTCCGGCCAGTCCGCAGGTCATTGGAGCTGCACCCTATGATTTATATTTGTCTGTGTTGAAATATACGGACACGGAACAGGTGCAGGTGCACTTCCCTGGATTGTACAAGGATGCAAACGGCGTCGATCAATACATTGACAGCAAGGGCTTTCCCTGGGCAATCGCTATCCCGGAACAATGGAACTGGCCGGTGGATGGCTCCAATATCAAGGCAGCCTATCCCAATTTCGAAGCTTGGTACACATCCCACATGGCCGGTACTCCTACAAACAAGGACTGGTACAAACAGCCAGACGACAGCCATTTATATGTTTATTTTACAATACCCAGCGCTATTGCTGCCTTTTTTGGACAAGCTGGATCTGTGAGCTTCCTCCTGTTCTTTGGATTAATGCTTCTGGCAGTAGTAGCCCTTTTTAGTATCCGCCTGAAAACTGTTTCCAGATAAACCGTTTTTTGGTATCAAACGCAAGCCAGGCAAGGCCCTACAGCCAGCCTGGCTTTTTTGTTTAGTGCTCAAAAAGACCAGTTAGCGCTGCTGGAGCTTTCAAAAACCCTTGTGAAATCCATGCGCTTGCCCTTGATGGCTTGTCCGATGAATCCGCTTTCCTCCGCATCCCTGCTCGAATCCATGCAATGGCGCTATGCCTGCAAACGCTTTCAATCCGCTCAGATCATACCCGCGGAAACTCTGGCCGCCCTGCGGGAACTATGCAGCCTGGCTCCCAGCTCCTACGGCTTGCAACCAGTCAAGATTCTGGATATCCAGGATCCCCAGCTGCGAAGTCTACTCCGAAAAGCGGCCAACAATAAGAGCCAGGTTACCGATGCCTCACATTTCTGGGTACTGTGTCACCGGCCAGTTATCAAAGCGGCAGACATCGACGCCTGGCTGGAGTTGCTGCAAAAAAAACGAGGCGAAAAGGCTGCTGATCAGACGGCCTACCGCGACTTTTTATGGTCGAAAATGCAGTCTAAAAACCAGCCAGAACAGAATTGCTGGGCAGCCCGGCAGGCTTACCTGGTATTGGGCCAGCTGTTAGCTCAGGCGGCCCTGCTGGGAATCGACGCCTGTCCGATGGAAGGTTTCGACTATGATGCCTTCCAGCAGATTTTGCAGCTGGATGCCGCAGAATGGGTTATCAGCTGTGCTGCAGCCCTCGGCTACCGCGATGAGACCGATGAATGGTCAGGCAAGGTAAAAGTTCGACGACCAGTCACTGATTTCTTTGAGACAGTTCCGCGTGACGTTCCAGGATAAACTCGCGCAGCTGTAATAATACCTGGTATGGCAGCTCATGGCCGCCTTGAAATTCCAGGAGCTGGCCTTCCCAGCCGGCCGTCTTGATGATCTGATTCAGCTCTCTGGCCGCTCCAGGATCCAGCAACGGATCTTGCTGACCATGGCTTTGAAAATATCGAGTACCCTTGCGGGCGGCGGCCTGGGTGGACCAGTTAGCTTTATCGAGCAGGGTGCCCGACAACAAAATCAGACCCAGGGGATTTTGCCTCAGATGCAGAGCCGTTTCGGTAGACAGCATTGCGCCCTGGCTGAAGCCTCCAAGGATTAACCGGTCCAGCGGCACTTGAATGGCCTGAATCAGGCCTTCGATTTTTTCGCGAGCTTCATCCAGTCCACCCGGCCGGATTTGGGTCAATTCACGGTAGCTGCCATTGGCAATCGCCGCCTGCAAAGCCATGGTATCAATGGGAAACCAGGCCCGGCCGGTCACCCCTGGTCCGATCATCAGTTCTAAAATCCCGTCTGGAAAATACCAGTTTATGTCCGGCGGCAGCTGTAGTTCGCGCGCCAAAGGAGCGAGGTCCATACAGTTCGCACCATATCCATGCAGGATGATAAGATGCATGGAATCGGGGTGACCCGGTACATGCACACAATTTAATCCGGCTAGTTTAATCTGCTGCATAAAGGAATACTCTGCGATAGCAAGTGCTGTGGGCCCTGGCTGTGGTATTGACTACCTGACAAAAACGCCTGGCTGTCAAGCGGCATATTCTGCGTCCGGTCTAACAATAGTCTTTCTCTGCAGCCTTCACACGGAAGGCATCCGGAACACTCACTGTGCGGCGCTTTTCATAATCATAAAACACCAGCCCTGTTTGAGCGCGGGCAATTTCGCTTTGATCCTGCTCGCGCACCAGCTGATAGACCAGCCGGCAGCCGCGGCTGCTGAAAGCGGGTATATGCATTTTGATTTGGATTGAATCCTGATGGAAGGCCTCCGCCCTGTACTGGACCAGCAGATCAACAATTAGAATACCAAAGCCTTCGACTGAGAGTTCGGTATAGCCAAGGCTGCCAAAAAAGCGCGCTCGCGCCTCATGCATTAAACGAATCACGGAATCATGGCCGAGGTGTCCGCCAATATTCACATCATATATGCGTACATCCAGATCCGTAACAAAACCAAAGCTGTCTGGTAGTTCGATGTTCAACCTTTCCATCATAGCTTTGCGGGCGGCAGGACTCCGGCGTCTTGCAGAGGCTGCTTTAATGTGCCGCTGAGAAAGCGGAAGTACATCATAAAATCACATACTAATGAATACAGCGGGTATTGGAAAGTGGCCGGTTTATTGTGTTCAATGCCAAAATGACCAACCCAGGCAAAAAAATAACCGGCGACCGGCATGCATAACAGCAGCCAATAGTTCTGCATATATAGAGCAGATGCCAGGAATACAAAAACCAGTGTAGTTCCAATGTAATGCAGCACACGGCAGCCTCTGGAAGCATGCTGTCTTAAATAAAAAGGCCAAAACTCTTTGACACTATGATATTGTTTTTCGTTTGTCATGCTCAGGCCAGCCGTAAGTCGCTTTCTTTGGTATTGTGCCAATCATAATAACAGCTTTTTATAATTGGTCAATAGCATAGTTGAAACAGATTTCCAAGACAAGGTTGTAAGCAGTAATTCGGTGAATAACAGACAGCGCTAAAACTTGAAAAACCGATAAGCCGGAAAGTTCCAAA
>JAGRNA010000235.1 GCA_020441005.1 Leptospiraceae bacterium | reverse complement strand
ATCAGTCTGGCCGGGCCGGGATTTTGCGCCCAGGGTTTTTGCCGCAGAATAGAAAGCGCAATGGTCGCAGCCATCAGGGCTATCCACAGGGAAAAAGGCAGCCCAAAACGGGATTGAATGCGAAAATGCAGCAATTTGTAAAAGGTGATCACATTCAGGCCAATGATTGCCAGGACGAGCCCGGATAAGAGTAGCAGCAACAGGTAGGCCACGCGACGGTAACGGTTGCGCCAGCGCCGGATCGCGTTCCAGATCTGGAGTCCCGGTAGCCGGAATGCAGGCCCTGTTATCTCAATATCGAAGCCAAAGAATAACAACACCGCCCCATAGGCCAGGAGCAGGAAAGAAGCCAGCTGTGCGCCCAGGGCGCGTGTATCGATCCACCAGATATTGGCGTCAAAGCCGGGATTCCAGAAGCCAATCAAAACGTTCAGCAGACTAAAGCCGCCCACAAAGACCGCCAGTGTCCTTGGAACTAATTGAATAAACTGCCCAATCATGAAATACCCAATATCACACGCAAGGACGGCCAAAGCAAAATCATGTCAAGAGAATCCGGTGATGAAACAATCGGGCCGGCTGCCCCGACGGACCTGTGGCCGGGCAGGTTTTTGCACGGAGACCGAACAGGCACAAGGCTCGGAGGGGGTGGAAGGCAATATGCCGGGCTTGCAATAGCCGCGCACAAAGAGGCGTGGCCCTGGCGAAACCCCGATCAGGGCTTCAAGAACTCGGGACCCAATCCAGTGGACTGGGCAATACCTCTGCTCTTTTTATAGAAAACAGTTGACCCCACAAGTCAGAAGGCAGTCTTGCAAGGTATGAGCGATAAAGTCCTTATATTCGATACTACCCTGCGGGACGGCGAACAGAGCGCCGGTGTCGCATTTACTCCCGCTGACAAGCTCGAAATTGCCCGCCAGCTGGAACGGCTGAATGTCGATGTAATTGAAGCCGGCTTTCCGGCCACTTCACCCGGCGACCTCGTTGCAGTACAAACAATTGCCCGTGAAATCAAGGGCCGCACAATCTGCGCGCTGGCCCGCGCGGTGCGCAGTGATATTGATACCGCCTATGAAGGCGTCAAGGCCAGCGATGATCCCCGCATTCACGTGTTTATCAATTCCAGCGACATCCAGATGGCCCACCAGCTACAGAAGGGACGCGAGGATGTGCTCAAACAGGCCGAAGACATGGTCCGGCACGCAGCCAGCTTGACGCCGAACATCGAGTTCAGCCCAATGGACGCCACCCGCTCCGATCCGGAGTTTCTGTACCAGATTATCGAGCGCTGTATCAACGCCGGTGCCACAGTCATCAATGTGCCCGATTCGGTCGGCTACTCCATACCGGAAGAAACCGGGGCGCTGTTCCGCCGCATCCGCGAAAATGTGCCCAATATAGACAAGGCCATGCTCAGCTTCCATGGTCAAAATGATTTGGGTCTGTGTACCGCCAATACGCTTTCGGCGATCCAGGCTGGAGCGCGGCAGGTGGAATGCACCATAAATGGCATTGGCGAACGGGCCGGCAACACATCACTGGAAGAAGTCGTGATGGCAATCAATACCCGCGCTGATTTCCTGAATGTGCATACCGATATCAAGCTGGGCGAAATTTACCGATCTTCGCGCATGGTGGAAACCTTTTCCGGCATGCCGATCCAGTGGAACAAGGCGATTGTGGGCAAGAACGCCTTCCGTCACGGATCCGGAATTCATCAGGATGGTATCCTCAAATTACGCGAGACCTGGGAAATCATGGATCCCAAGGCGATCGGCATTCCGAGCGGCACGCAGCTGGTACTGGGCAAGCTCAGCGGCCGCCACGCCTTCAAGGTGCATCTGGAAGAGATGGGCTACCAGCTCAACGAGCAGGAAATGCAGCGTGCCTTTGAGGCCTTCAAGGAACTGGCCGACAAAAAAGTCAACATAGACGACCGCGATCTGGCAGCAATTGTATCCGACCGTCGCCTGACTGCCGAACAGCAGGTCTACAAGCTGGTGCAGGTCCAGGTATCTTCCGGCGACCACTCGCTGCCAACAGCGACCGTGAAGCTGAAGGACGTAGCCGGTCAGGATCGTATCGATGCCTCCGTCGGCACCGGACCGGTGGACGCAATTTACAAGGCCGTCAACCGCATTACCGGCATCAAGCCGGCTCTGACCGAGTTCAGCGTCAAGAGTGTGACCGAGGGGATAGACGCCCAGGGCGAAGTGACCATCCGCATCGAACGCGACGGCCAGACCTACACCGGTCGCGCCGCCGATACCGACATCCTGGTCGCCAGCGCCCGCGCCTACCTGCAGGCCTTGAACCGCTCCCTGGGTGAGCACAAGCCCGCAGAAGCCTAGCGCGGCATTTTTTTGTTTGACAAAGCCGGCGCAAGCGCGACAATTCAGGGTAACGGAGGCTGGCAATGCTATTCAGGCACGCAAAATGGCGTTATATATACATGATTCCGGTATTGGCGGCACCTTTACTGCTGTGTGAGCTGCCGCTCTGCGCTCAAAGTCAGAACTGCTCGCCGGAAATCTGCGACGGAGAGGACAACGACTGCAACGGGCAGGCTGATTATCCCGGAGAGACAACAGACGCCGATAGAGACGGTTCACTGCAATGCAATGATTGCAACGATAATGATCCGGCGATATATCCGGGCAATGCCGAGATCTGTGACGGTAAGGACAACGACTGCCGGAACGGCGCCGATTATCCCGGCGAAAAACAGGACAGCGATGGCGACGGTCATCTGGCGTGTAATGACTGTAACGACAACGATCCCGCCATCCATCCCGGCAATGTCGAGGTCTGTGACGGTAAGGACAACGACTGCAGGGGCGGTGCCGACTATCCTGGTGAAATGATCGACCTCGACGGTGATGGTCATCTGGCCTGCAATGACTGCAATGATCAGGACCCCGGTGTCTATCCGGGCAATACCGAAATCTGTGACGGCAAAGATAATAACTGCAATGGACAGATCGATGAGGGCATCAAGCGCACCTGCGGAGTTAGCAAGGGCGAGTGCCGCCCTGGAACGCAGATCTGTCAGATGGGCCAATGGGGTTCCTGCCAGGGATCAGTCGGTCCTTCGGCTGAGGTCTGTGACGGCAAGGACAATAATTGCAACGGACAGATCGACGAAAACCTGCAACGCGCTTGCGGCCAAAGCAGGGGCGAATGCCGCCGCGGCAAGCAAAGCTGTCAGGCCGGCCGGTGGTTACAATGTAAGGGAGCCATCGCTCCGCGCGCCGAAAAATGCGACGGTAAGGACAACGATTGTGACGGCCGCATTGACGAAGAGCAGAAACTGTGCAAAGAGCAAACCAACAAGAAGCCAAACATCACAAAGCCCGCGAAAAGATAGCTCGCTTTGTAATTCGGCTGCAGTAGCCAGATCAAGCTGTTTACCCCAGCCGTGTTTTTGAAGTACGCCGGATGGCGAGGATGCCAAAGACTTACGGTTCTTTGACACGGGCCGCTTTTTCGATCACCTGGGAGCGTAATGAGTCCTTATACGCAATGATCCGGTCGCGGACAGCCGGATCAGATACCGCGATAATCTGAGCCGCGAGGATGCCGGCATTTTTAGCGCCGTTCAAGGCCACTGTGGCCACTGGCACACCGCCGGGCATTTGCAATATGGACAGCACTGAATCCCAGCCGTCAATGGAGTTGGACGATTTGATCGGCACACCAATCACCGGTAGTGGTGAAATCGCAGCGACCATACCGGGCAGATGCGCGGCCCCGCCGGCCCCGGCGATGATCACCGCGATACCCCGTTGGTGCGCCTGGCTGGCGAATGCAAACAGTTTCTCTGGAGTCCGGTGCGCCGAGACAATGTCAATTTCAAAGTCCAGGCCGAACTCTTTTACAATGTCTGCGGCCTGCTGCATGACCGGCAGATCGGAGTCGGAACCCATTACGATGCTTATCTTTGCTTGCTTCATGTCTTTATTTGTATTAAATTACTAACCCGATTGGCCTTGACAATCGCGTCTTCGATATTATCCGCTAAAATCGTTGCATGACCCATTTTGCGCCAGGGCCTGGTTTCTGCTTTGCCATAAATATGGATTTTGACTCCCTCGATGGCCATACTGTCGGTCAGCCCGCTGTATTTAACCGGTCCGCTATATCCTGGTGCGCCGAGCAGATTGACCATTACAGCCGGCAGTTTCAGCCGCGTACTGCCCAGCGGCAGATTCAAAATGGCCCGCAAGTGCTGCTCAAACTGCGATGTGATCACGCTTTCCATGGTATGGTGCCCGCTATTGTGCGGGCGCGGCGCAATCTCGTTAATGATGATTTGCTGCCGCTCATCCACAAAGAGCTCAACAGCCAGCACTCCCCGCATGTCCAGCTTTTGAATAATCGTAAGTGCAATCTGCCGGGCCTGGTTCGCCAGCTCGGGATCAATCAAGGCCGGATAGATCAGGTTTTCTACCAGATTTTGCTCGGCATTGAAAGTCATTTCAACAGGATCGTAGGCGATCGTTTGTCCGGAATCATTGCGGGCCACAATTACAGCCAGCTCCCTGGCAATCGATACCAGGTCTTCTGTCAACGATGGTCCGGGCAGCAGCTGATCCAGGTCGCGCTCTGTCTGCATCACGGCGACCCCGCGCCCGTCATAGCCGCCCTGGCGGACCTTTTGAACGAAGGGCAAGGCCAGCTCACCGGTCGCTACAGCAGCGCGAATCTGATCGGCATGCTCAAATAAGCGAAAGGGAGCGCTGGGCAGCTGATGATCGGCGTAAAACTGTTTCTGGAGACCCTTGTCCCGGATCAGCTCCAGCACAGCCGGATCGGGGATAATTTTTTTGCCCTCACTTTGCAGACGCCGCAGGGCTGCAATATTCACATTTTCGATTTCAAAAGTAATCAACTCCACCTGCTGACCAAACTGATAGACGGCGTCGTAGTCCAGGTGGCTGCCCCGCACATGCCGTGTTGCCAGCCGGCCCGCCGGACATGCGGGATCAGCATCCAGGACATAGGTCTGTATATCCCATTTACTAGCCTCTTGTATCAACATCTTGGCCAGCTGCCCGCCGGCGATGATACCCAGCCTGATATGCGATGTAACTATGCTTTCCATCTGGTTTTAGCGATCGCTCTGCTCCGCCAATTTGAATTGCATGCTCGGGCGTGCACTCAGAAGATCAAGCGTGAAAAAAGAAACCCACCTGATGAAGCGCGGTTGTAGCTCTTGCTCCGCAATTGCACTCAACCTGGCCGGACGCGTAAAACGTCCTGTTTTAAGCGTCCGGTGGCTGCGCACTCCTGCTTCGCTTGCCAGGTGAGCGCAATTGCTTCACTACATCTGCCCGCACTATCATCTGTCGGTCAAACGCTGACGCATTTGGGCAAAGGGGAGATGGGCCGGGTCAGGCACACTCAGTTGTGTCGCCTTTCATTACCAGCGCACTCAGCTAGTGCGGTCAAATGCTGGCGCATTTGGGGAAAGGAG
>JAGRNA010000234.1 GCA_020441005.1 Leptospiraceae bacterium | reverse complement strand
CTGGCGGCAATCCAGAGTTCGGGACAATTGCTGGTAGCCATCTTTTTCGGCGATGATGGTATAGCGGCCGCCGGTTTCCAGAACGAAATCAAAGCGACCGGTCCCTGGATGGGTGGTATAGCGTTCTTGTTCATGGAAAACAGTCTCGGCCAGACGGACATGCACAGCTCCCAGGACCTGTCCGTTTTGATCGGCCGTGTGGACGACGATGACAGGTCCTTCGGTGTAAAGCTGCAGGGCCCGTAAAGCTGCCGGTCGCATGCCCTGCACTGACAATCTGGCCTCGGGTTCGTAGCGCGGATTATGCCAGGATCCTTCCACAATATAGGCGAGGCTGCCATTCTTGAAAAAGTGCCAGTCCTGGTCTGTACCATCCACCGGGTAGAGATTGCGCTGCGTGATGTATTGTCGTTCGGTGCGGTGGCTTTCCATGACCTTGACCAGCTCTTCGGCAAAAAACCAGCTGGGGTTGGGGCTGGGGCTGATGGAACCTGGTATCGTGTAGGGGGTCAGAATTTTTGTGGCATAGGTATGGTACGAAAAAACAACAACGAAGCGCTCGCGTTCTGCTAGCTGCATCATGGCCCGGGTCTCGGGTTCGGATGCCGGCGCCGGTCCCCTGTACCAGTGATGTCCCGGTCGGTCGCTGGATGCATTGACTACACCGGAGTTCCAATAAAAGGGATAGTTGCGGTTCAGGTCGACCCCGTCGGCGGGCTGCCAGCCGGCCGGCGCTACTGTGTCCCGGGCATTTTTGCGGCCGGCCCAGACATGATCGCGCCATAAGTGTTCCAGGCCATCCGGATTGACAATTGGTACAATCCAGATAGAGTAAGAATCCAGCCATTGCTGCAGCTCCGAGCTGCGGTAATGAACCGTGCCGACCCGGTTTTGCTGTGCTTGCCAGTAGTGACGGATCTGTTCCAGGAAAGGGATTTCATCGTTCCGGTAGGGACCTTTGCCGTACAGCAGGGTCCATGCCAGGTCCGTGCAATACTCTGCTGCCAGGACCTCATTACCATGGTGGCCACAGTTAAACAAAAAAGCCGGCTGGTCCAGGTTGTTTGCGGGCTGTCTGCCGATCCGCAGCGCTTCGATGGGGCGGCCTTCCACGCTCTGACCGATGGGTATGATGCGGGTATCGTCCGGAAAGCGTTCGTGCAAACCCTGCAAAACAGCCCGGATTGCGGCATGGTTTTTATAGCCGCGCATCACTTGCTGCAGCTGACCGCTCTCGAGGCGCTTGGGCAAATCCGGGTCAATATAGCGAAAGGGCGGGTCGGTTAAAATCTCGAGGGGACTTTGTTCCAGCACCCCCTGGTATCTGGCCGGCAGTCTGTAGACCGTATCCTGGCCGGTCTTGCCGACCCGCCGCAGCTCACTAAGCGGAATGTGGTATTCCCGCAGCGCCGCGCTCATTTCGGCTGGACTACCGGCCGCTATGACATAGTAGTCGCTCCAGAAAACCGGATCCTTGGTGGTCCGTTCTGGATATAATGCCTGGCTGGCATGCAGCAATAACAAGGCCGGCAGCAATGCCCTGAGGCCAGCAGCGGCAATCGGCAGGGCCGGCCGGCCTTGATGCCGGTGATTTCTGGTTTTAGCGGCTAAATGCAAAGCCTGGAAGGAATGCCGGCCGGGACGAGCCTGTCAGGCAGGGCCGGTCAAGATCGGGCTTCAAGCTCAGCCTTGCGGGCTACAAGAGCGCGAGCATAGGCGCTGGTCAGGCCGTGCATGTGCTCTTCTGTTTTTTTTATGGCCGCATCCAGCTCGGTGAGGCTCATTTTATTGATTTTTTTGTTTTTCTTTGCTTCTGTGCTTTCGTCAGCCATTGCGATTTCCTCCCGGGGACCATGCGTCCCGTCGGTACTACGCCATTGATTGTGGATAGTGCTGGTCAGGATTTTGAGTGGCAGCTCTCTGACAAGCCGAATTCAAATGCGAATATGGACCCAGTGGCGGTGTCTGAAGATGATCAGCATGGCCAGGGCCAATCCCGTGCGGTAGACAAAGAGTGGCAGCCAGAGTCCAGGCATACCACCGTTGTAATATAGACCAAAAAGCCAGGCCCCTGGCAGGAAGATCAGCCACATACCGACCACATTCCAGATCAAAACCGGCCGGATATGACCGGCACCTATCAGGGCTTGCGACAATATGTTGCCGATGGAGTCAAAGAACAGTCCCAAGCCCAGTATTTGTAAAATGAGCTCAGCCCGGGCGATGATCTGCGGGTTATGGGTGGCCAGAGTTAAAAATTCGCCGGGGGCAATCACGAATAACAAACCGATGGCCCCCAGGAGGCCGGAGCCCAGTTTGGCGGTATCCAGGCCCCACTGGTAGGCTTCGTCTGCCTTGCCGGCACCCAGATTTCTGGAAACGAGAGTTGCGGCCGCCAGTCCAAATCCAATGGCCGGTAAAAAAGAAAGCGATGCAATTTGAACCAGGATGGTGCTGGCGGCAGCTTCGGTTGTACCAATCTGGTCAGTAATGACCATAAAGACCAGAAAGCCGGCCGAGGTTAAAACGCCGGTCAAGCCAGCCGGGATACTCAGTTTCCACAGGGTTTGTAAAACTCTCCAGTTTGCCGTTCCTGTCGGCTTGATGTGAAATACACCGTGACTGCTCTGGTAGAAGAATGCAATGATAAAATATATTATGGTTCCGAGCAGAGTCGCCAGAGTAGTTCCCAGACCAGCTCCGGCTACACCCATCGCCGGCAGAGCTCCAAAGCCGTATATCAGAACCAGGCTGAAAGCCACGTTGGCAATTTGACTGATCCAGATCACTGTAAAATAAACGCGGGGCCGGGAGATGCCGTTAAAAAAGCCGCGAAAACTGAAATTCATCATTACCAGAAACCAGCTGGCTGTCCGGTAGGTATAATACGGCTCGGCCAGACTGCGGACGGATGGATTATGAATCAAAAGCTGGATGATGTCGGATGCGTACAGGACCCCGAGCAGGCTGACCGGCAGGCCGATCCCGATAGAACTCCATAATGCCAGACTTAACGCGATCCCGCTTTGACGGGGCTGCCCGGCGCCCATCCGGCGTGAGGACCAGCTTTGGACAGCGGAACCGATGCCGATTAAAAGGGAAGCTACGGCCCATACCGCCTGACTGGCAACTCCCTGGGCATTCAGGGCCTGGTCGGCGTTTTCCAAATGGCCGACCATGATCATATCGGCAAAATTCATCAGCGTTTGACTGAGCATACCGCCAATGATTGGCAGCGCCAGGTATAAAATTGTTCGGCTGCGCTTTTGAAAAGAAGCTGTCCTCATAAAGTACCGAATTCAGCGCCTGACCGGCAGTCGGATTTGATCGGCTCGTCCCCTCCAGTGGATCTGCTTTTTATCATTCGGTTCCTAACGCAAAGCGGGTCTGAATGTATAGCCCCGGGCCGCCGAGGTCAGTATAATGCCCTCGGTCATGGTGACGCCGCTTTTTTTTAGCCAGGCTGGCGTGCGTGTACCGACAGTCAGAATCGGAATCGGACTGGGGCCGACTGTATTGTCCGGCAGCGGCTTGTGAAGGTAGCGGATGGTAATTAGCTGATCGGCTTTTAATCCGCTAGCGCTGCGGTGCACAGCCAAAACACGAGCTTGCAGGGTGATTTCTCGTGCTGAACGCCAAAAATACCAGTCCTTGCTGACATCCAGCACCTCTATTTCCAGGTATTCAGGAGCCGAATCCTGAGCTTGTTGGTAGTAGCGGGGTGGAATCTCCGCGGCAAGTCCAGCGGGCAGCCAGAGGAACAGGGCCAAAGCGAAACTGGCAAACAGACAGCGGTCTGGTGACTTGATTGCCTGGGCCGCAGAAGTCTGCCCTGGAAAGAATAAAGGAATCAGGTTGAAATTTCGCATCAGATCCGGTTTTACACATCGCCGCAGGATGACAATGCAAACCTGGAGCTATAACCCGCTGGCCAGCTTTACCAGCTGCTGGAAGATCCGCCCCCGCCAAAGCTGCCCCCGCCGCCCGAGAAGCTGGACGAAGAAGAACTGCCGCCGGACGAAGAGCTCCAGCTGGAACTATTGCCACCCCGCATACCGTGAAAAATGGGGATTTTGTCATCCACCCAGTCATTGAACTTTTTGTTGGTGTCGGTAATAAGCATCAATAGTTTGGCCAGGGCTGTGAAGACGACATAGGTGTAGCCGAAGTATTGGCCGATTTCCCAGGTGAGGGCGCCGGTCGGAAAAGCGAACCAGAACGGGATCAAAAAGAAATATAAAAACCAGCCCATTCCGCCGTTTTCTTTCAGGCACATCAGAGTGAAGATGCCGACTACAAAAAAGAAGATGCCCAAAAAGGGGATCGCAAACAAAATCCGAAAAATCCACTCTACCTGGCTGCCAGTCTCCGCAGGCGGTGAGTAGCTTCCGTCAATCGCAGCGATGATGGCTTGAACACCGGCCAGTATGCCGGCATCAAAATCGCCGGCGCGGAAGCGAGGCGCCAGTTCATTGTCGAGGATTTGTTTGCAGCGGGCATCGGTCAAAGATCCTTCCAGACCATAACCGACCTCAATGCGCATTTTACGATCTTGTTTGGCGACCAGCAACAAAACGCCGTTGTCGGTGCCTTTTTGGCCTAGTCCCCAGGCTGCGGCTGTCCGCAGGCTGAATTCTTCCAACGCATCACCTTCCAGGCTGTCGATGATCAAAACTGCGATCTGGTTGGAGCTTTGGTCTTCGTGCTCAGCCAGTATCCGGGTCAATTCCGCTTGAGTCGGATTGCTTAAAGTGCCGGTTTCATCGACGACCCGTCCGCTCAGGCGGGGTACATCCCGGGCCCTGATACCGCTTACAATCGTTATGCTGCTAATCAATACCAGCAGCAGAGCCAGAGAGCGAGTTCCATATTTTAGCAGTCTTTTTGTGAATATCATTGGCTGCCCACAGGTACCGTCGGACGGTTGTGCTGAACCAGTCAGGAGGCGCTTGATTCCCGCTGTTCCTGGCAAGTATGCAGCCGTGACTTCATCAGGGTCAAGTAGAATTTGACCCGGCTTTTTAGGCCAGGTTAGTGCGTTCCTTTGGTTTACAGAATTAGCCGGCCTGGGCTGCCCGGTGAATCAAGGCCGGTCTGTCATAAAAAAAATGCGCTTAGAGGCGCAACCGGCCGCATTTCACTGACCTTTTAGAGTGTGAAGATCCAAAATTCCCTGTCTGCCATGAACATCCGCAATCGAGTGGTAACTTCCTGCACTCTGTTAATTCCACGGCATCTGCTACCGTTTTTCACAATGCGAGTGAGCTCTGCTCTGAGTCTCAGAAACTATTTTGAATATTTGATTGTTACCTATGGTCGCCACCTGGTCTCTTACGGGGTTGACCCGGATACCAATCAGTGGAAGCAGAAATACCAGCAAACTGGCCTGGATTTGCAAGTCCGGAATTTCAAGCCCGATACAGTTTGTGGCGCTGATCCAGGTGGTCAGCTCTTGTTATTCCGGAGTACCTTGCAAACCGTAGATTTGCAGGCTTTCCTGTCGGCCACGAATTGGACTGGAGCCGAGACCTGTAAATAAATTCTGTGTGTTGATTGCGGTATAGATGTCCTCCGAGATTACTAAAGGGCTTTGTAGCTCCTTGGTCAGGCCCTCCAGGCGGGAGGCGATATTGACCGCGTCGCCAATCACAGTGTATTCCAACCGGTCCCGGGAGCCAATATTGCCAGCCAGTACTGCTCCCGCATGCAGGCCGATTCCAATCCGGATTGCTTCTGGTCCGGTGAGCCCCAGCTGCTCATTGACCTGATCAAGCGCCTGCAGCATATCCAGAGCCGCCTCGACCGCTCTTTGACTGAAGTTTTCCAGGGGCAGCGGCAGGTTGAAGATAGCCATGATGGCATCGCCGATATACTTGTTGATCATTCCCTGGTGGCTCTGGATGCATCGACTCATCTCGGTAAAATAATAGTTCAATATCTCAACGATTGATTCCGGCGATCGATTTTCACAAAAAGCAGTGAAGCTGCGTATGTCGCAGAATAAAATTGCTGCCTGTTTCAGTTGGCCGCCTAATTGCAAGTCACCCTGCAGCAAGTAGTCGCGCACCCGCGGATCAACTGCCTTGCCAAAGGTGTCCTTGATCAGTTCTTTTTCCTGTAGCCCCCGGGACATTTGATTGATGGTCTCGGCCAAAACCCCGGTTTCGTCAACGGATCGGACAGCCGCCTGCTGGCTGTATTCTCCCCGCATAATGTCTGCCGTGACTGCTTTCATCTGATCGATGGGTTTACTCAGGGAAGCGGCTACCAGATACCCGATTCCATAATTGGCCACGAGTAGCGCCAGAATGATAAAAACGGTGGGCCTGATAACTTCATCCAGCGCTGAGGACTCAAGCCGGTTCAGCAGCAGGTTGAATAACAGTATCACTACGGGCAATGTTACTGAAGTGACCAGAATCATAAAGCGCTTGCCGATTGAGAGATAAATGACTCCTTTTGTCTGTGATAGCTTGTTTTCGGGAAATAAGAGCGGAATGGCCCTGTGCCGTAAAAGGATGTCGACCGAGTAATAAACCAGCGCGAAACACAGGCTGGCCAGCACGAGTACTATCAATACACTTCGTAGCAAGGTGAAAGACCAGGTCGATGAATCAGAAATAAAATAATACAATGATATGTAGTTTTGAATGAATCCGATCAGCCAGCCGAGCAGGGTGATGGCTCCCATCATGAGCGGCATATTCAAAACGCGTCGGCGCACGCGCTGCAGCACAACATCCGATCTGGCGTACAGCATCTGGATAAGCGGCCATGTATAAATGGTGCTGATCAGGCTGGGTACAGCAAAACTTAAAAAGCCTGTCAAGTTGTACACCAAACTCGCTTGAGAATCCCGGGTAAGATGCTCCGCTATAGCCTGCATCAAGGGGTCTTTAAGCAGGGGGACATAGAATACATTCAGTGGAATCACAACCAGCAGGTTTGCGCCAAGGTTGAGTACGGTTACCAATATAAAAATCTTCAGAATTTGATATTTGCTGATTTCCGGTGCGTCTTGCATTCGTCTGTACCAGTTGGTATAGAGCCGTGTGCGGGTAGCAAAGCAAGTATCTTTTCGTGTGAATATTTCTGGTCTAATCGGCAATCGGTGTGGCTATGGTTTGCAATGTGCTGGTCTGTATTTTGTGAATGGCCGTGATCAGGTGCATGAGGCCAGCTGAACCAGTTTAGTGCGCTGTGTTGCCCCCTGAATGATCTGGATCCGGCTCTGGGCCACATGCCAGTGTTTTGCCAGAGCCTTGATGATGGCCTTGTTCGCCTTGCCGTCGGCTGCTATGGTGCTGACTCGCACAGTCAAGCTGCCGTCCGTATTCTCGGTAATGCCCGGCTGACGGCTGCCCGGCCGGCCATGGATTACATAGCGGCCCGGTGGAACGGTGGGTTTGGCCATATTCGCCGTCGCTTTTAGTTTCTGTTCGATCTTCATCATCAGGCCGGCTTGCCGATCGTCCCAAACAATGCCGCATCCCGGCTACTGCGGAGCCTGTTCCCCCAGCCAAATATCTGGATTGTTGGTTTGAAAACTTTGCAGTCGAAACTCGCTTTTAAACAAAACAACCGGCAGACCGTTTTCATCGCGCACAATCTTGTCGTAGCTGGAGACTTTGGCGATGTCGTCTTCCTGTATCCAGCGCGAGCATTCAAAGCCCAGTGTTTCCAGCCGGCAAGGAGCGCCATATTCATCCTCCAGACGAAATTTGAATACATCAAACTGCAGCTGACCAACTGCACCCAGGATCGCGCTGCCGTCTTCGGTTTGAAAAACCTGGACAACACCTTCCTCGGCCAGTTGGCTGAGGCCCTTGCGAAAGGCCTTTAGCTTGCCGGTGTCTGTGGGAATCAAGCGCGCAAATAACTCCGGGGCAAAGCGCGGTATAGTCTGGAATTGAGGCGCAGCACCACTGGCCAGAATATCGCCCAGTCGAAAAACCCCGGGATTGATCAGACCGATGATGTCGCCGGGATAGGCTTCGTCCACGGTGTTGCGATCCTGGCCGAAAAAGCTGACGGGACTCGAAAGTTTTACACTTTTACCAACCCGCGCATTGTTTACCGACATGCCGCGCTCGAATTTACCGCTGGCTATGCGCAGAAAGGCGACTCGATCACGGTGTTGCTTGTTCATATTTGCCTGCAGCTTGAAAATGAATCCGGTAAACTGATTGCTTTCAGGAGCCAGAGTGCTGCCGTCAGATAACTGGATCGGACCCGGTTCTGGACAGATTCCCAGAAATTGATCCAGGAAGAGTTGAATTCCAAAATTGGTAATGGCGCTGCCGAAAAAGACCGGTGTGATTTCACCGGCCTGAAATCGCTGCCGATCAAAAGCTGGCAGAGCCTCTTTGGCCAATTCGGCTCCCTCAATGAAGTGCTGATACACATCAGTATCCATCAGCTCCTTGATCTCGGGATCGTACAAGCCGGTGCTTTGCGACGGAGCCTGAAATTTACCGCCGGTGACCTTTTCAAAGCGGTGGACCATATCTGAGTTCAAATCATACACCCCGGCGAAGTCGCGTCCGGAACCCATCGGCCACAGCATCGGAGCGGCTGTGATTCCAAGAATTTTTTCGATTTGGTCCAATAGTTCAAAAGGGTCGAGTGCCGGTCGGTCCATTTTATTTATGAATGTAACGATGGGTATGCGCTGCTGCTGACAGACATGAAACAACTTGATCGTCTGCGGTTCCACTCCACTGGCGGCATCCAGCAGCATTACGGCACAATCCGCCGCCACGAGTGTTCGGTAGGTGTCTTCGCTGAAATCTTCGTGGCCGGGGGTGTCGAGCAGATTGAGATGAAAATCCTTGTAGCTAAACTGCAGAGCAGCTGTTGAGATGGAGATACCGCGGTCCTGTTCCAGTTTCATCCAGTCTGATTTGGTCTGTTTGCGGTCCTTGCGGGCGCGCACGTGACCTGCTAGTTGTATGGCACCGCCGTACAGCAGCAGCTTTTCGGTCAG
>JAGRNA010000233.1 GCA_020441005.1 Leptospiraceae bacterium | reverse complement strand
CGAGCATAATTCCGAGCCCATTTTTATTATCGGATCCGGCCGGCATCATATTCGCCAAAACCGGCGATGGTAACTGATCCAGATCGCTAACTACATCGGCCGGCCGGTTGCGGATGCTCTGTTCGTTTTGCCGATACACAAGGCCGCTGACAAGTGTTTTGTCTTTCAAATCACGCAGGGCGGGATCCCAGGCTAGCAACAATTGACGCAGAGGCAGCTCACCCTCACCATCGATGATATAATCATAATGCGGATACGTTTTGAGAAAATCATACACCGAATTGGTGACCTCCTGGCCACCGCCCACAAGCAGGGGTCGCCGGTCCAGATCATGCAAGGATCGGGTCAATTCGGCATACAAGGAGCAGTTCCAGATATTGACGGAAAGTCCGATGATATCGACCTGCCAGGCATCGATCAGGGAGACGCAGCGCGCGAGACTGAAATCGGTATCGGCCTCAAAGTAGCGCGCATCCCATTTTTGATTCAAGTCCGGATCCTCGCAAATCATCAGGCTTAGCAAACGGGCTGGATGCGAGTAGTATCCAGGCACATTCAATGCAAATAAGAGTACCCGGCCAACACCATTGGCTTCGTCTCCTGGGGGCCATGCCTGCGGATCAGGAGCCAGTTCGAGATACCGTCGATCTGTTTGCACGTTCTTCATCTCTACCTGAATCCGGAACCGGTCTGCCTGATTAGTTTTCCATTCTCCAACAGCCAGAGATGGTCAGCATGTTCCCTTACCGCTAAACGATGAGATACGTGAATCACCAAATACTGCCGGGCTAATTGCCGCAGGGTTTCCAGGATCACTTGTTCGCTATCCATATCCAGCTCTGCAGTCAGCTCGTCTAGTATCAGGACCTGGGGGTTGCGCATCAAGGCCCGGGCCAAACTGACCCGTTTCCGTTCTCCGCCCGAGAGTTTGCGTCCATACTCTCCAATATTACTATCCAGACCATCGGGGAGCCTCTGTAGCAAGTCCGTTAATCCGGCCTGGTGGCAAACCTGTGAAATCTGGCTTTCGTCAATATCATTGCGCCCCATACTGATATTATTGCGGATCGTGTCGTCAAACAAGAGCGATTCCTGACTGACCAATCCCGTTTGCCGGCGCCATGCGGCCAGATTCTGCAAATCAAGCTGCGTGCCCTGAATTTCGATTCGGCCCGTATTGGGCGGATACAGGCCGGCCACAATGTCCATCAGGGTTGTCTTTCCAGCGCCGCTAGCACCATACACCACATGCAGGCCTCCGGCGCGAAAACAGGCATTAATATGCTGCAAAACCGGGGCCCGGTTTTCGAATTGGAAAGCAATATCGTGTAGGCAAATCTCCGTGATCCTGCCCTGGAAAGCAGCGGGCATCGTCTGCAATTCATTGTCCTCTAGACCACCGATCGTCCACAGCAGGCGCTGAACCGCCATCCTTGCCCCTTGCGACTCAATCAGGGCTGCGGCAAAGCCGCGCAAGGGACCGCGCATCATCATCAAGGCTGATATACACAGCGCCACCAATGCAAAATCGAGCCGCATAAAACCGCGCGCATAGGCCAAAAGCAGGAGTAACAAGACCATACCCACACCAATCATCGTCTCGGCAAAGGGGCCGGGCAAGGATTGCAAAATGGCCGATCGCTGGTGCCAAAAAATGGCGCGCGCGTCTAGCAGATCCAGCTGCTCGCGACGTTCGGATTCGATGCCCATAGATTGAATCTGGCGCACGTTGGTCAAGGTCTCAATCGCAAATCCCATCATGCGGGCGTCCGCCTCAAGGAATTTGCGCTCGGAGCTACGAGCCTTGCGCCCCAGCAAGGCGGTACCCAACAAGGCGGCTGGAAAAATGGTCAGCGACAGTACTGCTATCTGAACATCGTAATAGAATAGCAGCAGCAACAATCCGAGTAGCTGCGGCGGATACAGAACAATCAACTGGAATTGCTGCAGCAGACCCATGGCTGCCAGGCGAGCATCGAATCCGATTAAATGACCGGACTCGCCGCTTCTCGAAGCCAGATGAAAACTGAGGCTCATGCGTTGCAGGCGTTCAAAGCAATGTGAGCGAATCCTTTGCAACGATCCTGTATGCAAGCGTGTCATACAATAACGGTTGCTTATCTCCAGAGCTCCCCGTAGCAATAAAATGGCAAAAACTACCAGGGTGGCCGTTAATGCATCCTCCCGGGAATGCGCGCTCAAGTCCCCGATAAACCGCCCGATATAGGCCGGCAATCCGATTGTTAATAGCACCAGGGGTGCCGCGCTGGCAGCTGCAAGATAGAGCCAGCGGCGCGAGTCGCGACTAAAGTGCCACAGAAAACCCAGATAGGACCGATAGCCCTGAAAGACGCGCTGCTCGCCTGGATTTGTCACCGAACCAAAATTCATGTCAGACGGGATTCAAAATCGTCAATGGAAAATTGATGTGGATCATTGCCGGTTTGCATATGCACACAACGGCAGTGACTGCCAAGATCCGCCAGATCGGCAAAGGCGTCCGCTCCGGGGATTTGATCGGGCAGGAAGGTATTCGCGCGCAGCAGACTGCCCAGTGCATCCGCCGGATTGATCGGTTGTATCACCGCCTTTGGACCGCCTAATTCCAATCGGCATAGCATGGCAATGTGCATTTGCTCCTGCAGCTGCTGCTTTTCAAATACGGCACTCACTGGAATCGGTATTTTGGCTTTGCCAGTCCACCTGTCCGCCGGCCAATCCCGGGCCAGGTCTGCAAAAAAGGAAACAGTTTGCTGACTTAAATTCAGATCTTCCCGAACGGCGTGCGCGATCCAATGTCCCGCTGGGTCGCGTTCAACGACCACCAGATCATCGCTGAGGAAGCGGCCCCCGCTCATCGTCAATTGCATGGCTGTTGTGGTTTTTCCGCCCCCGTTATCAGCGATGAGTAAAATACCTTTACCACTAGCAGTCATCACAGCAGCGGCATGGAGCATATATTTACGCTCCAGCGCCAACGCATCACGTATTAGCGGATTTAGTACGCTGCCCACCACGGGCATGGTCGCCACGTGAAATCGATTCGGCCGATAGGCTATCAAATGCAACTGCCTGCAAGCCCGGTCAAAAAAGGCGACCAATGGGGCATCCGGTACATTGTAGACCGCCACACCCCCCTGGGGACTGGCAAGATAGCCGCTTTGCCAATCAGGTCCGCGCAGGATAATATGCGCAAAATCGCCCACATGCGACGGCACCCTTAGCTGCCCAAACTGCACTTCTGCCAGCAATTCAAACGCGCACCCACCAGACGATCGCGCCAGCGGGTAGGTCCCTAGAATCGCCGCGTGTAAGGGCTGATTACTACACTGAACCCGAAAAACAGTCCCTGACAAGCCGATGTTGCCTTGATCAGAGACCATGTATACTAGTAACTATCTTAGTAGTAGTAATAATAGTAAGTATAGTAATATGTGGTCTGCACATCCTTCAATGGATTGTAGCGCACCATCGAGGGAGCCTCATAGCCGGTATCTGCATTACTATCTTGTACTGCTGGAGCTACATAGTCTTCATTCAGATTGTTTTCCATTTCCATTTCCTTTTCCTTTTCCTTTTTGACTGGAATAATTTCTTCTTGCGACTTTTAGTCAAGCCTGCCCGGGCACAATCAAGCCGGACTGTAGCAGGTGCTCCACAAAGGACCGGGCATCAGCCCGGGATTGCTCTGCGCTCAGGTTATAGCGCTGTTGCAGGACCCCGCCGATTTCCATCATGTCCTTCCCGGCCAGAACCTCTTTCCAGACTAACCCGGCCACTGCATTGAAAGTAAAGTATTCCCCGCTATCCAGATGCATACAGACAACCTGGCCGTCCACTTCCCGCCAGCTGACATCACCACCCATTACATAGCGGGTGTTCTCACTTACTGCTTGTCCACTGCCAGACATAATGGGCCCTCATATCAATTAGTTGCAAGTCAGAGTCAAGTTTTTTTTAGCCATTTTTAGCAAAAAACAATACCCGCCTACCAGACGGACATG
Organism: Leptospiraceae bacterium; assembly: GCA_020441005.1. Lineage (GTDB taxonomy): Bacteria > Spirochaetota > Leptospiria > Leptospirales > Leptonemataceae > JAGRNA01. Next base: position 4,312 of record JAGRNA010000233.1, on the reverse strand, counting down.
CTAATGACAAGTTGCTTACTGCCTGAAAATGACTCTGTCACGCCTACTATTCATCGGCCTGCGTTTATTGGCCCTTCTTTTGCTCGCGATCCCCATTCTGATTGGCGGACCAGGGGGCCAATCGACTTTACACTATGCCCGTGAAATTTTGCCAACAATTCCCGTTTTCACCCTCCTGGCGTGGTTTACGGCCCGCAAATCGGGCTTGTCAACCGCCTCTAGCTCGTTGATCGATGCAAGCTTCCTGTATAGCGCGCTGGCCACGGCAACAACGCTTGTTTTAGCCTTTGCAGTGGATACCAATATCCCCGCCCTGCGTCAAATTTTGCGTTGCTACCATTATTGTGGCGCTGTGCTGTTGCTTTGGATGTTTTCCCGAAAGTGGCCGCCAGCGGGCATCTACCTGACGGCCCTGGGTCTGCTGTGCGGTTTTCCTTTTTTGTGGTCTGCTATCTGGAACACACTGGGCAGTCTACCCATAGCTGGCCTCCTTTTGTATGCCTATACCCGCCTGGCAGCTCATCGACCGCTCAGCGCCCCAAAGCCCGGATCAGGGCAATGGATACCACTCGCTCTGGGCAGTTTGGGGGCCATCGCCACACTACAACTGCTTTTGGCGGTCGAAATAGCCAAGGCCGGACACCAACTGTTCCGTCTGTATATTGTACTTGGCAGCATCCTGTTGATTCATACAAATCGTCTGGCGCTATCAAAAATTCGACAGGTAGTCATGCTGCTGATGCTTTTTAATATCGCTTTTCTAGGTCTGGGCGCCTTTTACACAGCGTGGCCCCAGGGAACCCTCGATATCGGGGAACTGCTACAGCCAGGAGCCTACGATAGCCTGGCCGGGGTGAACGCCAATGATGCCGGAGCCTTCCTGGTCCTGGCCCTGCTGGTTTTTTTATACTGGCGACCTGTTCCAGACTCTTTCCGGCGTCTCGTATGGTTCCTGCCTGGCGGGCTGATCCTGATTTTGCTCTTGCTGACCAGGGCCCGCATAGCGGTCCTCAGCCTGCTTGTAGCGTTCTTTGGACCCTTTCTCAGCCTGGCGCTCTACCAGGCCCTGCATGCCCGTAAACCGGCCGGAACCTTGAAAGCCATTGGAATCGCCAGTTTGGTGCTGCTGCCGGTCCTGGCGGCTTTCATGGCACTGCATCACTGGACCTTGCATCCACATCACAGCATTGACACCCTGTTCGAGCGTTTTGCGCTCTGGACGCAGGCCCTGCAATACCTGGTTCACCACCCCTGGGGCAGCGGACCCGCTCAGCACCCGGCCTTGTTGTTGGACGGCCCAGCTATTGCTGGTTCGGTCGGTCATATTCGCTTACAGCAAACCTATTTAAATAACATGGCGAATTTGCATGCTCATAATCTGGTTCTGCAGCTGTGGCTGGACTATGGTCCCCTTGCAGGCATCGGTTTTATATGCTTGTTAGCCCTGATGTTGGCCGGGCCTGGATGGCACCGACCCAAACGCTGGACTCTAGTCGGCCCGCTATTCGTCGCCGTCAGCTTCCAGGGTCTTTTTAACTACCATTTGATCGACTTTAGCTACTCCTTTTTTTGCGGCAGTTTGATGGGCTTTGGATTGCGCTTGTCCGGCCCCGCCCGGAGTGCATCGACGAACGCACTGCGAACAAGCTACTGGCACAGGGCAATTGTTGCCGTCATCCTGACGGTTGGTCTGTATTTTGTGGCCGCAGCTACCACGCGTCAGTTGGCGCTGCAGGAGCTGCGAGAGTATCTGTACGTCAATCGCGTGGCATTTTTTGAAATGCCCTTTATTTGCGCTAATGACACCCAAACAGAACAATGCCAGCGATTATTGCACGATCGCGATCCGGTTGATCGATTCAGCAAGGCCATGCGGCATCTTGACCGGGCCTTGTTGCTTAATCCGGCGAATCCGGAACTGAATCTGTTGCAAGGCGATGTTCATCTGTGGTTGTATCGGGCGACCCGGATCTCCGGACACAAGACGAAAGCAGAGCATTTTTATCAGTTGGCAGCAGCTAGCGAGTACTGTCCCGGCCCGGGTTACCGTCGCCTGCTGCAATTCAGCCGGCTTTTTGGCTCCCCGGAAAAAGCAAAAAAATACGAGCAAAAATTGCGTCTTTGGGATAGCTACGAGTTGCTACAAAATGAACGCCACGCAGGAATTTAATGATGTATTATTATCTCTTAGTCGCACTCCATGATCTGCTTGAAAAAATGCGCGCAGCTACCCGCCGGCTCATTCCCCTGCTGCTGGGACCCGCAGCTCTGCAAAAACTAAACGCGCGCTTGTCGCTGAGACAGGCTGCCTTCTGGATTGCCGCCCAAAATCATCCCGACAATTACCTGGACCCGGCGGAACAAGAAATATTGACCAAATACTTTGATGCCCCGCCTGGACAGCAAACCGCGCCCAGGCTGCTGGACCTGTTTTGCGGAGCGGGGCGCGAAGCTCGGCTGCTAGCGAGCCAGGGTTGGCATGTCCTGGGCCTGGATAGCGCCGGTCCCATCATTCAACACAATCGACAAACCCAGGCAAGGCTACCCGGCGGCGCCGCCATCGAATATCAGGCAGGCGTCTTGCCGGCCGCGCTCAAGACCATCCATGCGCCCTGGGAAGCCATTGTTATTTGCCACGGCATGTATTCCACGATCGCCGGCCAAAGACAACGCCGACAACTGATGGAGACTCTGGCCACGCTGACTACTCCAGGGGGCCGGATTCTGATCAGCGCATTGACCCGCATCGAAAGGCAACGCTATACTCCGACCCGGCGCAAATTGCTTTCCTTGATAGGGGGGAATTCTGCAATTCAGTCCGGCGATGTTTTTTTAGCCGAATTCTTGCACTACTTTGCCGACGAACAGGACATCCTGGCAGAAATCGAACTGCCTGTACTAAAGATGCTTGATCATTGTAAACAGCCGCTGCCCGGCGGCGACACCCGCCACTATTTTGTGCTTGAGAAAGCAAATGCTTGATTCCTTGCGCAACAGGATTGTGCTCGCGAGTGTGTTGCTGTTTGCTATTTACGCAATCGTGATCATCGCTGGTATCAGCAGCCTGAATCGTTCCCGGCAGCCGGCCTTACAGATTCAGTTATTCGACTCACCAATCCGGGATGGTCAGACAATTAACGTCGGCTACCTGGAGGTCCACATGGCCGCCACCCGGCGCAAGGAACTGGTCTTGCCGCCCTTCAGGGCCTTGCTTGTTTCACCCCAGACCAGCATCTGGCTGCCCGTCCAATTGCGCACAGAAAACACCGGCCTGCGCCAGCCAGCGGACAACAAACAGACGGGCACTGCTGATCCACACCAGCAGGAAGCACCAGCAGCGCTGACCGACGAGGGGCGACAGCGCTGGCCGATTCGCATTTCCCTGCCACCGGGCATCCTGAATCGCTTCCCGGCAAAATCCAGTGAAATCCGCTTGTTTGTTGAGCACCAAAATCCCTCCCGCGAATCACGGCTGGAGCTATTGCAAAAATATCGTATGCAACACGACGCAACCAGCATTCGAGTGCGGATTATATCGTCTGAAAAACCCCCAAAAAATCCTGGAAGGCAAAACTGATGTGCGGCATTTGCGGGATCTGGATTGGAAGGCACGCATCGACCGGTATACGGGCGCGCATTGATTTGCAACGCGACATCAAGCGCATGAATCAAAGCCTGGCGCACCGCGGACCGGACGCGCAGGGAGCCTTTGTTGCTGAAAACATCGCACTCGGCTCCAGCCGCCTGGCCATCCAGGATCCCTCAGCGCAAGCCAACCAGCCCTTCATTTTACAGCAAAATGGGAACAATCAGGTCCTGGTGTACAACGGCGAGATTTATAACACGCCTGAGCTGCGCGCTGAATTGGTAAAAAACGGTATCAATCCGGGTGGCAATAGCGACACCGAGGTTTTGGCGTATCTGCTACAGCAAAGGCCTGACGCTGCCTTGCAAGCCTTGCGGGGTATGTATGCCTTTGCGCATTGGGATAGTCGGTCTCAAGCGCTAACGCTCGCCCGCGACCCGATGGGCGAGAAACCGCTGGTGTACACTGTCTATAATGGAGTCTTTGTATTTGCGTCGGAATTGAGGGCCCTGCGCGTGCTGCCCTGGCTGCCGATGCACATCGACCCGGTCGGTATTCACCTGGCGTTGCATTTTGTCATGCCGCCCGCTCCCTACACGGCCTATAAAAATATTCAGCGTTTGCCGCCGGCCCATAGTGTGATCATACGGCATGACCTCGCAATCCATCCGCGCTCCTACTGGCAACCGCAACCAGGCAGTCTGTTGACGGATCCCCGGGATTGCA
>JAGRNA010000002.1 GCA_020441005.1 Leptospiraceae bacterium | reverse complement strand
GCTAATACGGTTCAGTCGATGAATGAGTTCTTTAGTCTGCATCTTGGCTCACTCCCGGAAGGTTGAATACTATAGGGGTATGGGTATGTCTCATTTCGTCAAGGATTTTTATGTATACGCCAGGACTGCGAAAAGACCTGCTTTGCAACATACTTTGATTGAAAAACGACTCAAGGGTGCTTTTCTTGGCCTATGAGTGACGATCGAATAGAATATATGCTGGATGAGAGGACCACTCGCACCATAGTACGGGTGAAGGGGCGTTTGTTGCTAACAAATATCGATACGGTAAAAAAGCCTCTGACCGATATTATTGAAAAAGACAACAAAGAGCTGGTCTTTGATATGGCTGCCCTTGAGCATATCGATTCATCCGGAATTGGACTGATTATTCAAATGCACCGCAAGGCAATGGCCGCCGGCAAGGCCGTCCGCTTCACGAGTCTCAGCAGCCAGGTGAAAAGTATTTTTAAGTCCGCTGGTCTGGATCAAATGCTTGATATTGCAGACGAAATTGTATGATACTGACAGGATGGCGCTATTGAAAGCTCCTCGCGGGCATCTGATTGTTTTTTTGCGCACCTGGCTCATTATTTCCGGGCTGCTTTGCGGATATTCAATCAGTGTCCGTGCCCAAACGATTGGCAAATGCCTGCAGGGAGACTGTCAAAATGGATATGCAGTCTTTCAATGGAGCGATCAAACGCGCCTGGAAGGCAATTTCCAGGCCGGTAAACCGGCTGGCAAGGGCGTCCTGATCCAGGCAGATGGTTTGCAAATTCAGGGTCAAATCAATGGTGGCCGCTTCGGTGGATCTGTGAGGCTACAGTATCAAAACGGGGAGCAGGTAAGTGGTCGATTGAGTGGTTCCGGTCTGGAAAATCCGGTCGAAATCAAATTTAAAGATGGAACGGAATTTAACGGCAACCTGGTGCAGGGCCAAATCCAGGGGCCGGGCCGCCTTGGTTTCCGGGACGGCTCCAGTTTTGAGGGCCGCTTTCAAGCCGGGCAGATGCAAGGACCCGGTGTCTTTCGTTTTGCCAATGGCACGATTTGTCGCGGCGCATTTCAAAACGGTTATTTGCATGGTCTTGCTAATTGCCAGGCGCCTGGACGCTGGGCTCTAAAGGCCTGGTTCCAGGCGGGTCAAGCTGTGCGTAATGTTGAGATCCAATGGGCGGACGGCAGCTCATATAGCGGTGCGATGCGGAATGGTTTTTTGCATGGACCATCTATCTGGCAGAACACCAAGGGTGATCGTTACGTCGGTTCTGTGCTGAAGGGCAGATTCGAGGGGCGCGGCAAATTAAATCTGGCCAGTGGTGCTGTGTATGAGGGCTCCTTTCACGCCGGACAGTTTCAGGGAAGCGGTCGCTATCAGTTTAGCAACGGGAATACGTACGCAGGGCAATTTGTAAAAGGGCAAATGCAGGGTCAGGGGATTTTGCGTTATCAGGACGGATCGCGGTATGAAGGCGGATTTGTGCAAGGAAAGCGGGAAGGGCAAGGCCGTTTGTACGCTAGCGATGGGAAGTTGATTGTGGAAGGAATATTTAAAAAAGGGCAATTTCAGCCCTGATCGCTGTCCTGCAGGCTGCAGCTGGACGATATTAACTAATAGTACTCTTGCATGGAATCTCCGGCGGCAGCAAAAAAAGAATCAAATTCCAATCCGGGCCCGGTAGCGGTTCTAGTCGCCCATCCCCGCAAAAAATCGCTGCGCCTGGTCATTGGGCTGATCTATACTGTACTCGCGGTTGTGAATATCATTTTTTTCTCTGTGATGATTTTCGAGAATCAAACAGATTTACTGATGAATACCTTCAAATACCAGTCAACCAACCTGGTCAATGAGGTATTGAACAATCTGGAGGGCCTGAAACTGGCACCCGTAGAAAATGACGCCTCAAAATTACTGCAAAACCGCTTGCGCAGCTATGATCTGAAATACTACCAGGTGTTTACCAAAAGCGGCCAAATCTGGTTCAAATACGCCAGCCCGGGTAATCAGGCACCGGAGCAGGTGGACGAGAAGGTACTGCGCAAGATCACTGAATTGTCCGCCGAACAGGCCATGTTTCGATCGCGTTATTCCATGGAATTGAATGAGGCCGATTATTCGATCGATTTGGTCATTCCCTTGCAGAGTGCGACAGAGACGCCAGTTTTTCTTTTTGCTCCCCTGAATATCAGTTCCATGCAGGATCGGTTGAGGGATATGTACAAACAGATCCTGATTTCCGTCAGTTGGGGCGTGATTTTTCATATTCTGTTTGCCTTGTTCCTGTTTCGGGTCATTTTCAAACGAATAACAATATTAAAGGACACGACAGATCAAATGTCGGGCGGGGATTTGCAGGCCCGCGCTGTTTGGCGGCAAGGCAAGCGCGATGACGAACTGGATGATCTGGGTTTGGCCTTCAACACAATGGCTGACAATTTGGCCCAAAAGATTGAAACCATCAGCCAATTGAACCAGGAGATTCAACAGGAGCTAAGTATCGGCAAGGACGTCCAGGAGTTATTTCTTGGAAACCCCGCTATTTACGAGGATTATCAACTCAGCATTTTTTACCGACCCTTGCGCGAAGTAAGCGGTGATGTATATAAGTTTTACGAATTGCGCAACGGGTTGCGTGCCCTTTTCTTCGCTGATGCCTCCGGGCATGGAGTTTCGGCCGCGCTGATTACAACCATTACTCTTTTGTCGCTGGATGAAATATTGCGCACCACTGTCAAACCGGGCGCAGTCCTGAGCCGTTTAAATGACATGTTGGCGGAGCGTCTGGATACCTCTTATTTTGCCACTGGCGTTTTCTTCTTAATGGACCGGCAAAACAATGTATTTTTTGCCAATGCCGGGCACAATCCGGTGCTCTGCGTGCGGCCGGAGACAAATGATCTGATCGAGTTGAACAAAATGGGTCCCCCGATGGGCTTGATGGAGGATTTTGAATACGGTACGAAAAGACTGAGTATCAAATCAGGAGACAAGCTATTCATATACTCCGACGGCCTGGTGGAAACCCCGAATGTTGAGGATGAACAATACGGCCTCGATCGAGTCAAGGAGCTCGTGATGGCCGCTGCGGATCAAAAAACCGGCGAACTCTGTGAACGCATCCAGGTCAGTTTTACCGAATTCGCTAACCACTATAAGGATGATGTCACGTTAATGGTATTGGAGATTCCCTGATGAATCGCTGGGGTCCCCTTCTATTGATTGCCCTGCTGCTGGCCGGGTTTGTAATGGTCGCCAATGCGATTATCGGGGTTAAACTGCTTGAGTTGCGCGTCAAAATTTCGCGCGAGCGGATATTGAATTATGAGCTTTCCTCGCGGGTATTAAAAGAAAAATTTCTGCTTTTAATGCAGGATCAGAAGCAGGCCTTTGACAGCGAGGTGCGTCAAAATCTGTTGGAGTCATCCATCATGAACGATCGTGATCCGGACGCGCTGACTCTTGATTTGAATGAGCGTATTGGATATTGGGTGATTAATCTGATCCGCCCGCTGGCCCTGAAGCCATTTTTGCAATTATTGGCTGATCAGGAACAATTGATCATGATGAAATACGCCTTTTTCATGGAGCGCAATCGGCGCTATGACAAGGCCATCGATAAATACAAGGACCTGCAAGAATTGCTGCCGCGTGACAATAGCGATGCGCGCGGTTTTGTGCTGTTGCACCTGGGCTATTGCCAGGCGATTACCGGCGCTACCAATGAGGCTATAGAAGGTTTGGAGCTGGTGCAAGCAGATTTTGCCGGCAGTCATTATGCGCAAACAGCGGCCGTCTTGCTGGATTTATTACGCGACGCCCGGCAAGCGCAAGCAGAACTGGAAAAAGAAGATCTGAGCAATATCGAGAAAGCACGACGCTTGTACGCGCTATCCCGTTTCAAAGCCAGCATCGCGCTTTTTCGCAAGGAAAAATCCCTGAGCGCGATGGACGAGTATCGTCTGGCCAGGTCCCTGGAGGAAACCGGGCAGGTAAAAAAAGCGATTGCAGATTATATGCGCATCGTACAACAGAATCGTGATTCCGTTGCGGTCCTGGAGGCCAATCGGCGCTTGCTTTTAATCGGCAATTTTTATGGCGGAGGACAACAGGTCCGTCAAATGGCGGAAAAAAAAGCGCGCGATTTGGGCGACGACAAAGCGGTAGACGTCGTCGTGGAGGTCGCTGCTAACCGTCGGAAAGACGTAATTTTGGAGGAGATTCGCGAAAAGGCCAATTCGTTAACTCCTGAAAGCAAGGCCGACCCGATGCTACGTGAATTGGGTGCTGAAATTGAAGAGAGTATTAGTCTGGAAGAGAAACTGATTGATGATCGTATGCAAATGCTGGATCGAATCTATTTTCCGCGCATCGAGGTCCCCAGGCAAAGAATAGATCGTCCGCTGGATCCGATCGACATTCCCGATCAGGGTGACTTTCTGACAGCGAACCCGTCCCTGAAGGGCATCCAGGAAGACAACCTGGTTAGTAGCGCCCGTTTGTTCGGGAATTTGTTATTACAAATCAGCCTGCGTGATCAGCGCATTTTGCAAGGCGAGGAGCTGCTTTTGCAAGGCGATCAATTGCTTGTCCGCAAATCGGATTCGCAATTCAGTATACCCCTTGATCTCGTGGGCACGGTTCAAATTCCACAGCCAGACGCAGATGCGAATGCGTTTTTTCTCGTCCAGAGCACCGACGCCAGTCAGCTGAAAACCCGCCAGATAATGATCAATGCAGAAGGGCAATGGATATTACGGCTTGTCTCGGGCGATGAACGTGTGCTGCAAACTGATCAAATCCGCCAGGTCGTGATTCCATAATGAACGTCTAATGAGAACAGATGATGAGGTTATGGGTTCACAGACTGCACTGGTATGGCATTCCGGCGGCTTTAATTGCGTTTCTGGTTTCATTGCCTGTGCATGCAGATCTGCTCATTTTGCAGGATGGCCAGGAACTGGCCGGACATTTTGTACGCGAGGAGAATGGCGGCATTTGGTTCAAGGACATTGCGGGTCAGGAGCAATTCTTTGAACAAACCCAGGTAAAAAAACTGAATATCGGTTATAGCGGCAATCAGGTGTGTTTGACCCCCAAAGACGGCGGCCCGGCCCAATGTGAACAAAAACTGTATAAAGTTGAAAAAGATCATTTATTGGTTACAAGCGGCAAGGGCGACACGGCCTTAAAAAAAGTGCCCCTGGAGTCCATTCGTCAGGCCCGTATCCAGACCGGTAATCAAAAAGAATTATACGTAAAGGACGCGCTGCCCCTGAACACCAAAATAAGCCTGGAGACTGATCAGGGAACCGTGAGTGGACTGTTGATCGATAGCGATCCGCGCCAGATACGTATTGAGGATCAGAACGGTCAGCAGCGCACATTCGCGCGCGATGATCTGGCGGCTGTGATCATCGATCCTGAGAACATGCATGCGGGTGCATTGGATGGTCTGGCCTGGCGTCATCTATATCCCGGGATTTGGCAATATGAAAAGGGCCAAAGCATCAAGGGCCTTTCCATGGGCGGTTTTTTTGGGGTTGCAAGCCTGGCGGCCCTGGTCGAATACCAGGCCTCCAGCGACGCTGCCAGCTCGGCCAGCAGCGATCCCAGCGTGATCCTGTTTTATAATACCAGCTATCGGGATGCCTGGCAAGCGCACCAACAGAAGCAAATTCAGTTTATGGCCATTGCGGCGGCGATTTACGCCTGGTACGCGTTGGACATTTATTTGCACGAATCCTCCGGGGAAGAGCCGCCTGCCAGGGAAAGCGCGGGTGCCTGGCATTTCCAGTTCGGCTCTGACACCTGGAACGGGAACATGGTTTACAATCCATCTGCAAGTACACAGCCCGGGGACTGGCAACAGTGTTCGCATTGCGCACCCGAATTAACGCCTTCCGCTTCACTGGCGCGGGCCGAATCGGACGGGACTCCGGTGTGGCAGTCCTGGCAAACAGGCCGCCTGAATCTGGTATTTTCGATTACCTATTAACGACGGCAGAAATCGGGTGGATCAGGGTATGCTGTCCATGGAATCGTAGATTCGAAAAAAACTGTCCAGGGCGCTCAGGCGCAGGACATTCATAATGTCTTCATTGACGTGCACCAAAGAGAATTTGCCGTCCACAGCTTTCAGTTTTTTTTGGAGATTGGCCATCAAAGCGATTCCGGAAGAATCCATGTATTTCAGGTCCTGCATATCAATTACGATCGAACTGCCTTGCCCGTTATCATCGATAATTTTGAGCAGATCTTTTTTCAGGTCGCCCACACAATAGAGGTCCACTTCGCCGTTCAGCTTGACAACCTTGTGCTTGTCCGTTTCTTCCAGTGTGAAATCTACCATGTATTACTCCTAATTGATATCCAATTGGTTTGCCAATGCGAGTGCCTTTTCCTTTGTTTGAGACGAAATCAGGTCTTCTGCTGCTAAATAATCCAGATATGTTTGCCAGTGTAATGAGCGTCTGGAGTTGGACGTGAAAATCAGTTCCATGAGCCAGACAATTCTGGCAATGTAACGCAGATGACTTTTGGCGTCCACTTCAAACCAGGATGCGAATAGTGCCGTCGCGATTTTTTTGTCACACCATGTTTTTAGCAGAGTCTGGATACCAAAAGCCGCACCGGCGCCTAAATATTCCAGGTTGCCCAGGGTCTGTTGACGACCGTCACGGAATGGCAATTGGGCATAGACCTGCGGCGACAGGGCATGGACTAAACGATTGGACACTCTTTGTAGCTCGATGGCCAGCCTGCAGTGCTCTATGTCCGTTTCGTCGGTCAATTCCTGTAACCAGGATTCACTTTGCGGATCCAGTCCGTTTTTTAAATCGAACATCCCAAAGCTTTTCAGGGGATACTCGCTCGAATGCTCTCCGGCAGGCCCGGGTTTTAGCTGATCTGGTGTCTGACAGTGTCGATTGTGCCTGGCGCTAGCCTGATTCAGTAGCGCAGCCGTAGGGTCGTACCAATCGGGATCGAATGCCGCTCTGGTGGGCAGCCAGGGCATTGTACTATGCAGCTGCTGCTGCATGGATGTGTTTTGCAAATCAGCGCTGTGGAATACAGGCGGCAAACGCAGCTCAAAAATTGTTCGATCTGTTCTGAACTTGAATTGCAAACATTCCGGTCCGAGTCCCAGATTGCGGAGTACATAGGCAGACATACGCAGGCCGAGTCCGCCACCCTCTTTTTGCTCCAGTTCCTCGGGAACGGAAGAGCGGGTATTTCGCAGGGCCTTTCGAATCGTCGCCCGCTCAGCTTTCAGGGCTTTGGAGGTATTCTTGATGCGAATAAAAAGTGTTCCGGCTTTGCTTTCAAATTCCACCCAGACCTTACCCGGAAATTGCTCACTAGCGGCTTTGATCTGCTGAGGCGCATCATGCAAGGCTTGCACAAAAAGGGCCGTTGCTGCCGGCCCCTGAGCAAGGGGATCCAGGTTTTTCAGTTGAAAAAAGCTGTGTTTGGCATTGGCCTTGAAGGCATTATTCAGCAGTTCGGCAAGAATAGATCGCAGGGGAGCAAACAATAAATAGCTTTCATGAATTTCCAGAAAGCAGCCCAAATGAGCAAAAATGACAGGATCGAGTTCGGTGGTGCGCATCTGGTAGCAGAGCTTGATTTTACGATCCTTGAGCGGGTACATGGTTCTAAGCAGGTTGGCAAGGCCTATCGGAGCATTTCTGCTTATAGTATCGGAAATGCAGGTCCGGAATCGTAGTCCGACTAGCAGTCATCCGACTGGATCAAGTCAGCGGCCTTGTTAGAGTAAGGATTTGGCCGGCCTGACGCCGGTCCTTAGAAAGCTGGCAGGAGCATGGCGCTCACCTGGGCGATTTTGGCCGCTGAGGTATCGTATTTAAAAATTGTACGCACCTCGCCGCTGGTATCAACCAAAAAGACGCTTGTGGAGTGGTTGACAGTGTAGTTGCCATCCGAGCCGATCGGGACCTTTTCGTAGAAAACATGAAAATGATCGGCAATCGTCTTGATTTCAGCCGCACTGCCGTAGAGGCCCAGTGCGGGCATGTCATAGTTGCTCAGAAAATCTTGCAAACGCCGCTGGTTATCGCGCTCTGGATCCACAGTGATAAACAGGGATTCCAGATTTTTTTTTCGGTAGTCCATCTGCTGCCACGCCCGAGACAGTTTGCTTTGGGTCATGGGACAGAACTCGGGGCACCAGGTGAATCCAAAGTAGACCCACAATACCTTGCCGCGCATTTGCTGCATATCAAAGGCCCGGCCTTTGTGATCGGTCAGATGCATGCTGGTATCAATACCAAGCGGCTGCATGGACTGATCAGCACCGCATTGGGCAGCGCTCAAGAGCAAGGCAATGAGCAACAGAAAACGGGCACCAGTTGGAACAGGGACGGACATGTCTGCATCAAACAGGTCGTTAACCTGCCAACTATTCCATTGCCTTGACTGGCAATGCAAGCTTGCGGGCTGGCGCATTGCGAAAGTAGAGGGTGATTTCCAGGGAGTCGCCCGCCTTGATTTCTTTTTTGGGGCCGATGAGCATTAAATGGTGAGCATGCGGTTTCAGCTCCAGGGTCTCACCGGGCTTGATTGTCAGGCTTTCTACCGGCCTCATTTTCATCACGTCCCCGTCCATGATGGTCTCATGCAATTCCAGCTTCTCAAAATCCGGGCATTCCGCTTTTGTGAGTTCAATGCTTTCCGGCCCTTGATTACTCAGTTTCATGTAGCCGGCCGTCATCCCCATGCCTTTCAGGGGCTCTCGTACCCACATATCACTGATGCCGAGGCTGGATTCCTTACACTGCAGGGTAATCAGCACGAACAAGCTGATAGTGCCGATTCCCAAGATACGCGAGATTTCAAGTTTCATACCGTCAAGGTCTTGATTTTAGTCCGGTGGTCAATTCCAATTTCTGCGTTGGTAAATCCGGACCTCGGCCTCGGGACTTAGCTGGCGGGTCTCCTGCAGGGCATAGTCAGCGCTTCGGGTCCGCTCGAAGGCATTAAAGCGCACTCCCTGGGTGATCAGCGGCTTGTCAACCAGAGTGATGTACAGGCTGGTTGCCAAATCAAAACAGGCCGCATAGATTGTCGCCCCGCCGCAGATCCAGACAACCTGACCAGGCTCGAGGTTTTGCATGGCGCCCAGCGGACTAGCCGCCATTTGGAAATTGGCCTTTTCTGTGGGTGCTATCCCGGCTGGATTCGTGGCCGCCGACGAGATCACAATGGTAGAGCGTCCTGGCAGGGCCTTGCCAATACTCTGCCAGGTTTTGCGACCCATCAAGAGCACTCCGCCCATCGTGCTTTCTTTGAAAAATTTCAAATCAGCAGGAATATGCCAGGGTATCTGATTCGCCTGACCAATGATGCCGTGTTGATTTTGCGCAATGATCAGTTTGCATGTAATCTGGCGCGAACGCATCAAGGCGCGGGCTGGCCCGTGCCAGTCTGGAACTGAAGCCGGCTGAATCATACGGCAATGGGCGCTTTGATGCGGGGGTGCGACTGATAGTCCAGGAGCTCAATGTCCTGATACTGGAAGTCGTCGATTCGGGTAATGGCCGGATTCAGCTGAACACGCGGAAAAGGCAAAGGCTTGCGCTGCAGCTGCAAATTACATTGCTCGATGTGGTTTTGGTAGATATGTACATCGCCGCCGCTAAATACAAACTCAGCTACTTTTAAGCCGGCAACCTGGGCCAGCATCAGGGTGAACAGGGCATAGGAGGCGATATTAAAGGGCAAGCCCAGAAAGACATCGACGCTGCGCTGGTAGAGCTGGCAAGACAACTCGCCGCTTGTATTTACATGCCATTGGGCCAGGCAGTGGCAGGGTGGCAGGGCCATTTCATCCAGTTCGCCGGCATTCCAGGCGCTGATAATGTGTCGGCGGCTCATCGGGTTGTTACAAAGGGCCTGCACCAGATTGGCTAGCTGGTCCACGGTGCTGCCGTCCGGCCGTCGCCAACGACGCCATTGCACGCCATAAACCGGTCCCAACTCGCCAGTGGCATCGGCCCATTCGTCCCAAATTGTCACCTGGTTTGCTTGTAAATAACGAATATTGCTGGATCCGCTGATAAACCAAAGCAATTCGTGCGCGATCGATTTAAAATGCACAAACTTGGTGGTTAAAAGCGGAAAACTGTTGCGCAGGTCGAATCTCATTTGAACGCCAAATATACCCAGGGTTCCAGTTTGAGTGCGATCGTCGCGCTTCTCGCCCTTTTCCAGGATGTGACGCAGGAGATTCAAGTAGTTGTCTTCCGGGTGGTTTGTTGCGCCTGGGTCCATACGTAGCCTGATTTTTGCCCTGTGGTCTATAAATTGCTTCCAGGCCTGCAGGGCAATGCAAAATGTCCCTATGGAGGGCAACACAGCCGAACTGCGGCATATTCCGGTGCTGGTGGACGAAATCATGGCATTTGCCCGCCAGGCTATTACCCCCCTGCCATCCCTGCCAAACGAAAGAGAGCTTTGGTGCGTGGATGCAACCCTTGGAGATGGAGGCCATAGCCTTGCATTGCTTGGTCTCAATGAGCGGATACGGGTGCTGGCCTTTGATCGTGACGGTGAAATGCTGGCGCGCGCTCGCGCGAGACTGCATCAATCTGCGATTTTGTCGCCGCTTTTAACGGGCACTGATTTCAGGCAGATGCGCTCCCGGCTCCGCCAGGCATCCAGCGTGCGCCACTGGCGAGTGCATGCCAATTATTGTCACGCGGCTGCCTGGTTGACAGAATTGGGAATTCAGCCCCGGTTTGTATTGCTGGATGCCGGTTTATCCCTGTTTCACTACAAGGCGGCCGGTCGCGGTTTTTCGTACAGCGATTCCGGGCTGGACATGCGCCTGGATCATGCCCTGACCGATCCGGAGGATCAAAAGGCCGCGGCTCTAACATCGGAATCGAGTTTCGCCGGGCAAAACGCCGAGGCCATCCCGGCTCTGGTCTGGCTGAACCAGGCGAGCGAGTCCGAGATTGCTGATTGTTTGTACCAATATGGAGAAGAACCCCTTAGCCGGCGAATCGCCCGTTCTATTGTGCAAAACCGACCCTTTGGCAGTGCTCGGCAGCTAGCCGATCAAATCCGTACAATCATTCCCATAGCGCGACAACGCAAGGAACGCATTCACCCGGCTACCCGTGTTTTTCAAGCCCTGCGGATACGAACTAATGATGAGCTGGGCGCCTTGTCCCGGGCTGTGGCATCTTTAAGTCCGCTGATTGAACCGGGCGGTATGTTTGCCGTAATCAGCTTTCATTCTTTGGAAGATCGAATTGTGAAGACGCATTTCAAGACCATCGGTCAACGTTTAGCTGCCAGACAACAGCAAGATGGAAACGCTGATCAGACATTAGAGGCAACGGGACAAACCCAAAAGCGTCCCAAAGAATGGAAAGTCAGACGTAAAACGACAACTGGCGATCGTCCAGGCTGGTGGATCCTGACACCGCGACCGCTCCGCCCCGGTGAAAGCGAGTTGCAACGTAATCCCGCCTCCCGTTCCGCTTGTCTACGCGTTCTGCAAAGGGCAGCCACTGATGCGTAAAATTACCGCTAGCTTACGACCGGCAGCGATGCGCACTGGCCGCCTGATGATGTGGCTGTTAACTGGCTTGCTCCCTTTTTTCGCCGCCTTTGGATATTTAAAACTGCATATCAACAAGGGTCTGAAGGAAACGGCAATCCGACAATTGCTGCATCAACAATCTGAATTACGCAAGCGCAACATGGCTCTGAAAAAAGAGGTCGATCGTTTCGCCAAGGATGATCTGTGGACGAATCGCGAACAAGGGGCGACCATGCTGGAGCACAATCGTATCATTCACCTCGACCTGCCGGATGTGCCCGGTCAAAAAGAACGCCTGGCTGTTCAAAGTCATGAGGACGACTGAAAGCATGCGCCTGGAGGATCTCATTCAACGCGCGCCAGGTTCTAAAATCCATTACCCGGCCAGCCAGGCCGGGGCGGAAGTGAATCATATCAGCGACGATTCCAGGCAGATTAGCGATTACAGTATATTTGTTCTCAGTGCCCTGGGTCGGCCCTGGGCTGGAACCGTTCTGCAAAACACCCGGGCCTTGCTATTGCTGGAATCCTCGCAGTTGAAGCTGGTCGGTGATGCCGAGTTGCCTGCTGAGCGTCTGCTTGTTTGCGATGATCTGAAAAAAGCCCAGGGATTCCTGGCCTCGGCCTTATATGGCCATCCCTCGCACTCCCTGCGGATAACTGGTATTACCGGCACCAATGGAAAGACCTCGATTGCCTGGCTACTACGGCATCTGTGGCAGACTCGCGGAATTGCATGGGGAATGATTGGCACCCTGGGCGTGCAGTGGCAGGGCACGCAGGGACTGATCCGGTTGCAGACCGGTTATACAACGCCGCGAGCGCCCGAGTTGCAGGCTATTTTGCAACGTATGCAGCAAGATGGCGTCCACCAGGTTGCCATGGAGGCTTCATCAGAGGCCCTGGATCTGGGTCGCCTGGAGGGGGTGCAGCTACAGACAGCCGTTTTTACCAATCTGAGCCAGGATCACCTGGATCATCATCGCAGTATGGAAGCCTACTATCTAGCCAAACGCCATCTTTTTGATTTGATCCGGCCTGGCGGGCAGGCCATTATTTATGCCGGACAGGACACGGAGGTCTGGAATCGCCGTCTGATTGCCGATCTTGAGGGCGATAGGGGCCGAAAAGAAATTGCAATCCGGGTTTTGGAGGCTCAACATGTGCCGGCCGCAGTGGGCTTTCCGGGCTTTAATCGCATCAATGCCGCATTGGCCCTGGCAGTCAGTCAGCCGGAGCTGCCAATGGATCAGATTCAAATCAGTCCCCTGACAGCGGCCTGGCCAGCCATTCCAGGGCGCATGCAAAAAATGACTCCGAACAGGATGACCCCATCCCCGCTTTTCGGCATCGTGGATTACGCGCATACCCCGGATGCTCTCGAACGCTGTTTGCAAGCCGTACGCGAAATGAAAGTAATGTTTCTTATCTGCGTGTTTGGCTGTGGCGGCGATCGGGATCCGGGCAAACGACCCCTGATGGGCAAGGTGGCGGATCGGCTGGCAGACATGGTGCTGATCTGTGATGATAACCCCCGCACCGAAGACCCGGCCAGTATTCGAGCGGCGATTCTGAGCGGGATCCAGACCCCGCTGGCAGATGTTGATCTTTTTCAGTCGGCGCAAATGCACATGCTGCCGGAGCTTCCACGCAGCAGTCTGATCTTTGAGATCGCCGACCGACGGGCGGCTATTGAACAGGCTGTAGAGTGGGCCCGCACCATAGTTGCGGGGAGCAAAGGACCGGTGGCAGTGGTTGTAGCCGGCAAAGGCCACGAAGACTATCAGATTTATGGGCGCCAGAAAACGCCCTTTAGCGATCAGGCTGTGTTACAAGCCGCTCTTGATCAAGGCATATAGAAGTCGGAGCCGTTATTTGTGTCTGTGCTGCGCACCAATCCGCTATTGCTGCCATCCTTGAAATTGGAGCAATGAGCTTGAATATAGGAATCGTTGACTCCATCGACCGGCAATTGTCCGCCCAGGTTGTAGGCGGCCGGGATTTTATACAGGGTCTTGAGCCCCCACTGCATAAAAGTGGCGGCCACATCACCGTCCCGATTGCTATAGCACATCACATCGGCCGGCGTTGCATTCAAGTCATACGAAATCATTATAATCCCGTCTGTACCCGAAATGCCGGAGACAGGCGAATAGACCTCCCAGATATTGGTGTTGCCACCCAGCCCGGTGATTTGTCCACCGGCTCCGCCGGTAGTGATATCAAAAGAGGGATTGCCGCCATACTGACGGTCCTCACTGGTACTAGTAGTACGGTCCAGCATGACCTGGATATACTGACCGGCTGTGATGGGCACATCCGCCATGCGATACAACAACTGCGGCGAAGGTGTTGAATAGTCATAGTAGTAGATCCCCAGGTTGTAGACCGTGCCGCTGGTCAATGCCTTGATGACCACTGCATCCTCGCCCAGACTGGAGGAGGCCGGGTAGACCTGCTCGATACGAACCTCCGCATTGGACTGTCCATGCCCCTCGTAACTGACCGTATCAGTGACCGAGTTGCCGTTGGTAACGTCCAGGGCGGCATTGACCGTGAATGTCGCCGTCGCCCCCGGCGTTTGCGAACTGGTCATGACGTCGATTATCGAAGGATCAGCGCTATTCAGGCTGGCTGATGAATAACCACCACCGGAGACAACCGGGGTAGCCTGCATAGCCCAGCGCATGCGGATTTGGGCGCTGGTGCTGCTGGTCGACCAGGCTTCAAGGGGAATATTTGTGAGGCCATTGGCACCACCGGTTGCTGTAGAAGCAGCAGCCGCAGAACTAATATTGCCGCTGTAATTGGGCGTGCCGATGGTGCATTGTTCGCCGGTATTGATGCAGGTATTATAGCCGGTCTGGATTTGGCCCAGCCCCAACAAACTGGCTCCGGTTGCATTGTTGCCATTGCTGGTATACCAGCTGCCGGTGCTTGTTCCGGGCAAAGCCTGACCGGCCTTGGGGTGGCCCGTTGGGTAGAAGAAACGCTCCATACTATAGGTAACTTTTTTAAGGGTGTCCAGTTTGCCGGCGATGGGCGGGTCTCCGTTGCCGGCCTGGTCAATCAGTGTCATGGTGACATCATAGAGCTTCAGGATCATGCTGGAACTATCCAGCGAAAAGTCCTTGGCCCCGCTGATTTTGTTGTCCGTTGTTTCCAGGGCCCCGGTGGCTGCATTGAGCAGAAAAAATCCGCCAGCCGAAATGGTCAGGCTGCCGTCGTAATAGTGGCGGCTGGCTACGCCCGGTTTGTACCAGTTAAAACGATCCGGGATGGGATAGTTTTTGGTTTCGGCTGTGTCCCAGGTAAGCGACCAGTGGCTGATATCAATATCATGACTGGTTGTATTGTACAGTTCAATATAATCATCGCCAGCATCATAGGTTGTGCCGGTATACGATCCGGCCCACATGATTTCAGAGATGACGACATCCCCGGGGTTGGCCGCGTCGCTGGTTGACTTGAACAGAATATTTGTGATCGGCTGGGATAAATCCCAGACGCGCTGCCATTGTTTGCCGATATCGGCGGCAACCAGCTGATCGTGCACTACTACCATGTTTTCGTCATTGTTTTCTACCGCGTTACCGGACCAGTTAAACGAGCCGGTGCACACGACGCTGTCATCAATGATAATTGTTTTGGTGTGCAGTTTGCCGCCATGCGAACTAAGACCCTGTATGGAGGTGAATTCGTTGCCGTCCTGACGATTAAAGGGGCCGGTGGACATAAAGCGGCCGGCATTGTACAAACGGGGCGCTTCTTCGGATACACCGTTGATGAAAGTCTTGTCATGGATGCCCTGGACCAGAACGCCCCGTTTGGCGGCGCGTACCATTGCGGCCGAGAGCTCGTCATGTGTGTGGGCAAAGATCATGTACTTGACAGAGGACCGGGCGCCATCGATCAGCTCGATCATACGGTCCATGGCGTCCTGGCCCTGGTACGGACTAAAATAAACCTCGAGGGGTGTGAAATTAGTAATGAAATTGTGTCGCGTGCTATAGGGAATTTTTTTGCTGCCGTAGCGGCCATAGTACATCTGCTGGAATTCCTGCTTGTAATGGGCCGCCATTTCCTCGTTTTCAATAATCATAAAATTGTTATTGTTACGCCAGAAACCGGAATTGGTGATATTGCCGGTGCCCATAAAAAGGTAACGATCGTCAATCACTGCAAATTTATTGTGCTGAATAGCGGTTACATTCCCCAATGAGAACGGAATGTCGGTTCGCAAAATCGTACGGTAGCCGTCTGTGACAACCTCGTCCACGTCGCCCACCATCCGGACTGTCAGGTCCCGATCTTCCTTGGCGCGGGTGACCGCCTCAATGACCGAATCGCGCCCCAGATTATACACCGCCAGGTCGACAGATGTTTCAGCCTCGTCGATCAGCTCCACCAGCTTCTGATCGATTTTTTTATCGATAGCCGTATCCTCGCTGATACCGGGATCAGTGTAATAGACCGAGAAACGTTTGTTGCCCAGCACGTTGCCCGGATTGCCAAAGATCGAGTTCCCATCGTCGTTATTGCAGCCCGGCAAGGCGATCAGAGCGAGCAGGGTCGGGAGGGATACGGCGCGCAGCATCCGTTTACCTGGCCACAAGCGGCGAGCGGTCCCGGAAATAGAGCCCCGGTCTTTGTTGCGGCATTGCTTACATCCGTTTCGCATAGTTGCTTCCTTCGCCAATGGCTAACAGCCCTGGATGCCCGCTGTTATTGACGATTTGCTCATTGCCTTGATACCTTGTCCACTGGTTTTATTTTTGTCTTAGAGGCGAATTGTCATCCCCATCTGAAATCCATTGAAGGCCGCATTCCCCTGGGGCGCTCCCTGGACCAAACCCTGGGTCGCAAAGTAGCGCATGGGATAAAACACCCCGGCCGTGGCCCAGATTTTCCAGTTGATGCGCGGCTCCCATTCCAGGCCGATATTAAGCTCTTCTCCCAGCGGGGCCCCAAAACGCCTGGCCGCAGTCAGAACACTGGATTGCTCTGGAAAATAAGCGATCAATTGCTGCAAGAGAATGCTCTGGGTGACGTAGTCATAGTTGTCGCTGCGGCCAAAAATATGGCCGAAGGCTTTGGGTCGATCTTGCAAGAAGCTGACCGAACTGGTATCCGTCAGTCGCCACCAGTCCAGATTTAGATATAAATTCTCCAGTATGCCAATCGCAAGGCCCAAATGCTGAATCTCGGTGCCCGACTTGCGATTGCGTTCATAGGGTGTATCATCAATCCCGTCGTCATCGACATAGGCTGAAGGGTGCATGCTCCAGTTCAGGTTTGTCAGGATGCCGCCCATTTGACTGCCCTTCATGCTGACAAAGCCGTGCGAATACTGCACGCCATCCATGTGATAACGGCCGCCGTCGGCGAAAAAATAGGAAGGCGTAAAACGCAGCCGATCGTCAAAAAAGCTGAACTCAAACTCCAGGGACCATGACTTGCCGTTGTTATCCACATCCTTGAGCGGTAATAGCACCTCATTGAGTTGCTTGCGGTCCAGGCCAAAGCTTTCGGCATAGGTCAAACTGGTGCTGAACCACTCGCGCCAGCCGAGGTTCAAACGGCCGCCGCGCATAAAGCTGAAATCATAGTCCGGGGTGTTGCCGCTGGTGCCATCGTTGGTGCGATCGGAGCCGCCGTCATTTACGCCCCCAAAACGGGCGTAATAGTAAAACCCGCGCACATCGATATGGGTGCCACCCAGGTCAGAATCGCCGTAGATCGGCAGCCGATAGGTCATCCCCTGTTTGTAGGTGTGGACATCGCCATTAAAGCCTTCCACTTGCTCGCTGTCGTGACTGATGTATTGCACGAAACCGACATCATCGGTCGGTGAACCGCTGGAAAACACGTCTAATACCAGGAAATCCAGGCGGCCATAGTCATGGTACCAATTTAAAACGATGGCATCCAGCTTGTCGTTCAGGTAGTAGTCGCGCTGCAGGGCGCCGCCAATGTCATAGGCCTGGCGTCCGATTTTCAAATCCAGTTTCTTGAAGCGGGATGGTTCCGGAACCAGATGGATATTCGAGAAAAAACGACCAAAGGCAACCGTGTTGGAACCGCTGCTCGTTTCCCGGCTATCATTGTTGTTGTCGCGACCGCCCAACTGATCGTGACCCCAAAAGCCGGTCTTCCAGATGTCAATCCGGATGTCGAGGTATTTATTGACCGGCAGAAAGGTGTCCAGCTGCACCCCGGCGACGATAAACTGGATTTTATCATCGGTTTGGGTGATGCTGGTTTCATTTTCTTCATTGAGGACCCGCAGGTCGCCATTGTTGAAGTAATTGTAGGAGGTCCAGAGATTCAGTCGCCATTGAAAGCGCTCCATCAGGCCGCGCTTGCCTTCCAGGTCGAGGCCAAAGTAGTTCTCATCATAACTAAAGCCATCTGTGTCGTAGAGAGTGGGGCTTTCGATTTCATTGTTTGTATTTTTGGCCCGAATATCTTCCATGGCGGGCCGTTGCCGATTGTCGGTGGGCCGGCCGCCGTCTTCTTCGGATTGGGCCAGCAGCGGCTCGGCAAACAGGGCAGACATGCCAATGACAAGCAGGCCTGCCAGGGGTAAAATGCTCTGAAACCTGTTGTGTGGCGTACGGTTCATGGATTGATTGCGTCCTGGTTCAACTGGCATACTGAAATATTCCTGATGGTTCGTTTGATATTGGTCTGGGTGTTGCTACTGGCACCTTGATCTGGTCATCTAATGTCATATGCTTTCTAATGCCCGGGTGTGCCATTGGCAGTGCCGGCCCCCAGGTCATTCAGGTTGTTGTTGGTGTCTGTTGTTGCAGTTGGAGTCCGAATGACGGATACATTGGCAAAGTTAGCGATTGATTGGGCTCCTTCGTATACGAAAGAAGACTCGAAACCCACAATGTCCAACGGTCCCAGGTTGAGACCGTTATCCAGGGCGCCTCCTCCGGTAATTTGTGGCTCCCGGATGCGGCCGCCATTTTTGGTCAGTACCACGGTTTCACCCGTACTACTAAGATTGAAATCGCTGCCTAAAAAGAGGAAATTCTTGCCCGCCAGACTGGCCGTGGTGTAACAGCCCGCATCCTGGTTGACGATGACCACACGCGCACCAGCCGCCAGGGTATAGGGTGGAAAGATAAAGGTCCGGCTGGGTCCCTCAATCGTCGCACCAGTCTTGGCGACACTCCAGATGGTAGCGCCATTCAGGTCCACCGCACCGGCGGTGTTATTGATGATTTCGACAAATTCATCATCAGCTTCGGTGCAATTCGGTGCCGCCCCGCCCTCAAAACCGGTCGCAGTATCAACATCGTAGTTCACTTCAGTGATCAAAATGTCGCCCGCATTCAGGTGCTGCACCCAGGTGGTGCCGCTGGCATAGGCCACGCGACCAGGCGTGCCGTTAATGCTACCGCAGGCAAAGTCGCTCTGATTATTATTGGTATTTGTACCAGCGTGAATGCGATTGATGGATGTGTCATGACACTTGTTGGCCCGCGTGCCCTGATAAACAGGCGCCCCGCCGGTGGGATCATTATTCGTGGAACTGGAAACGCCCATGTAATCTAACACACCGCCAGTCACGCCGCTGTCGATTCCGGGACCGGTCTGGCTGTCGGGCAGGCTCAGGTTGTCCTTCACAATGGCGACTGTCAGGCTGTCGGCCGGCAGGTTCCAGGCGGATGTATCAAAGAGGGCCTTGACGCTGCTCAAAGTGGTCGAGGTATAGCAACCACTATCTTTAGCGACCACAACCAGCAACTGGCCGGCTGTTAGAGTTGTATTGGCCGGGAAGTCGTAAATTTTCGTAAAATCACCGCTGGAATCGCCGTACTGCAGACTGCCGCCGCCTAAATTGACTGTGCCACTGGTATTATTGCGGATCTCGATGAATTCATCATCTGTGCCTGAACAGGCCACCCCGCTGCCGGAGCCTTCAAAGCCATAGCGTCCGGTGGCGGCGGTTTCTGGAGCATTATTAATTTCTGTTATGGTTACATCACCGGCACTCAGATCCAGAATCGAGGTTTCATTGCCTGGAGAGGTTCCGCAGGAGTTAGCCGCTCCGGGAGTATTGGCGCGCCTGCTAAAATCATTGCCATTGTTGTTGGTGTCCGTTCCGTCCGGACAACGGGAGATGGCCGTATTGGTGGCCAGGAGACTGGGTGCGGCCGCCGAGCCTTCGTATTTATTGCCGGTGGCATTGAGGCCCACAAAATCAATCACACTGGAGTCTGAGGAATTAAAGATTGTATCGTTGTTAAAAGCCAGGGCGAAACAATCGTCCCCATTGATTAAACTGACGCTGGAATTAAAAAAGGCGTTAATGTTGGTGAGGGTATTGCCACTGCGCGAGAGGGTGTAATAACCTTTGGCCGGTATGGTTACGGCGCCCAGATTCATTGTTTTTTCATCACTAGGCAGGCTGTCACAACCGGCATTGGTCCAGCGATACAGATAGACTCCTTCCAAAGGTACGTTCGTATCGGTGGGATTATAAAACTCCAGAAAATCATTGGCTGTGACGGCATTGATCGCATTGCCAATTTCATTGATGCGAATCGCGCCCCGATTGAATAATCCGCGATCGATGCCCACTTGCGTCCAGGATGCCAGGTGGGGAATGCCATAGTCGGAGCCATGCGGGTCTTCTTCTGATTGACGATAAAAGCGGGTTTCTATATGGATCGGCGGCGACAAATAGTCCGGCGCTACGGCGGAATAGATTTCCTTGTCGCCCACGGCCGTTTTGGCGTTTACAATCCGTAAGCTGCCATTGGCGTTAAATACATTATAATATAGTCCCAGATAGACCGTATAGAGCTCGCGGTCGGCGACAGCCTGCACTGGACTGGAGAAATCATTGTATTCACCCTGGTAGTTGGTCGGGATGCCTTCCTTGTCAGCCACATAGACGGGCATATAGTATTTCGTGGTGTATTTATCAAATAGTTCCGGAATATGCAGATTCAGGTAGCGATCGCCAGCGAAACTGAGGTCGTTTGAAAAACCAATCCCGATCAGGCAGGAATCTTGTTCTATGGAGCTGCATTCTGTTGAGGAACCGGTGCAACAACGGACCCGCGCATCGCCGCCCCGCTTGTAGACCCAGACAGTAATGAAGGAGACCTCGCTAAACAAGGGGTTCGAGGCAAATTCCAGGTTATTGAATTCCACTTCAATGTTGCCGGTATCATCCACATGAATATAACCCTGGTCCAGTTGGGTCGAATTGTTTAAAGCCAACAAGTTCGAGTCCAACAGGTCTTCCAGGGCATTACAACCAGCCAGGAAGCTCAGGCACAGTGCGCCTGCAATTTTTGGCAGGCTGTGCAACACCAAAGTCCACGATTGCCAGGTCAATGTTGCCTGGTTTGGGCGGTTGCCTGGATACCATCTGGATGCGCTCATCTGTTAGTGCCCCGGGGTGCCGTTGGCAGTGCCGCAAGCAAAATCTGCCAGGTTGTTATTCGTATCCGTCCCTGCAACGGTTCTGATCAAGGACGCATCAACGCAGGCCGGAGCCTTGGCTGTTTTATATATGATGGCATTCGTTTCTGTGCCAACATAATCCAGCACACCGGCGCTGGTGCCGGCGCTGATGGCCGGTCCGGCCTGGCCATCCGGCAGGTCTGTACTATCCTTGACCAAAGCAAAGGTGGCTCCGGTGGCCGCCAGACTCCAGCTGGCAGTATCGAATAGTGCGTTTACACCGCTTAAGCTGGTTGCGTTATAACAGCCGGCATCCCGGGCCACCACTACGACGCGGGCTCCGGCGTTCAATCTGTATTCAGCCGGGAAGGTGTAGTCTGTGCTAAAATTGCCCCCGCTGGTGCCATATTGCAGGGTGGCGCCGCCCATGTCGACAGCCTTGCCGGAGTTATTGTAAACTTCGATAAATTCATCATCCGCTTCGGTGCACAGGGTGCCGCCACCCCCCTCGAAGCCCTTTGTGACATCAATGTCAAAATGAACCTCCGTAATTAAAAGCTCACCGGCATTCAGGGTGGAGACCGGCACCGGCAGGCTGGCTGTATCCGGTGCGGTGCTGTTGGCATAGCCCGGCGTACCGCTGGTGGCAGTGATATAGTCGGCGTTGATGTTGAAGTTTTGGGCCCAGCTGCTATGTGAGTTGGTGTGCCAGTTGCTGAGTAGCGCTCCGCTGGCAGTCAGGGAGTTACGCTCCATCGACCAGCTTTTCTTGTTGGTTGCATCATTCTTGCCAAAGTAATAAGTCGAGCCGCTGAAAGCAGTGATCCCGTTGCCGGCTGTATCAATCACGGTTGCATTCGCATCCTCCAGCCGACAGGTCTTCGAGGTATCCGGAATACTGCTCCAGGTTGACAGATATAGATGCGCCTGTTGCACAAATTTGCCCGAATTGCGTGAGACCAGAAAATACTGTTTGGGGCTGATCACAGTTTTGGAGGGGAAGGTAAAGACCGTTGTATCCGATCCGCTGTTACAAATGAACTTCCAGCCGGAAACATTCAGGGGAGTGGAGTGATTGCTGTAAAACTCAACATACTCACCGGTCGTACTGCCCGTCCCGTCATTCTTGTAATAGCCCTTCCAGTTAATTTCACTAATGACGATTTCCATACCGCCGGTAGTTGTGATGTCGTCGCCCGTCGCGCCCGCGTTGGGCACAGTATTTGCCAGGAGCGAGTTGAATAGTCCGCTGAGCTCGCTTGCAAAACGCGGATCCTCGAACATCAGGCTAAATCCGTCGTGTGAGGAGTCTGTGCGCTTGCTATAGGGGTGTGAGGATAGAACGCTCAGGCGATGGCCGGTATTGCCATCCATTACAATAAAGCTCATTCCGCCCGAGGGGGAGCCGCCGGCCGTGGATACGGCCACCGGCAGTCCATTTGTGCTCAGATAATTCCAGGAGTTGGCCGAGGCCTCAAAGCTGTCTTCCGGTTTGATGAAGCCATACCAGGGGGTCAGGGCCATTTTGTAGGGCGCCGCGGCATAGCGGTACTCGTAGGCCAGGTCCTTGCGCTCGCGCAAGTCATTCGTATCGAGTTCATTCGATAACCATTCACTGGCGTAAATCAATAGCGAGGTGTCCGCGTAGCGTATACGCGGGGTGACAAAGCCCTCCAGCGGGGACTCCTCCGGAGCGAAATAGATGCCCACATCGCTGCCCCCGACTAGCCAGTGATTGCGTCGATTCAGCCGCTGCTTGGCGGATCCAAAAGAACCATTGGCGACCAGATCCATTTCGACATTGAATTTTTCAGCCAGTCCGTCCTCCTGGCTTTGGATATATACGGCAAAGGCATTTTCGCTTTGCATATCCATCGGGGTCGGGGCCGTGCTCGAGGCCCAAATGCGGGTCTTGTCCGCGACACAGATATTCATATACACCTGGCCGTCGCCGGAATTGCCGCTGCGTAGTGTCGGTTGGGACCCGGTCGTCGTCAGGAACAGGGCTAGCTGGCCGTAACCGGCGCCATCCTTGTTGTCCTCATCCAGGCCCACCCGTACATCGACTCCCCGCAACCAGGCCCTGTGCAAGGCATCAATGGGCGCCGGCAGGGCAATGTCCTGAAAGGAGCAGTACAGACTATGGCGCGCAATATTCATGGTGAATAGCAGTTGATTTTCCAGTTCAGCGCTATTTTGACCGGCAATCGAATAGCTGCTTAAAAGCATCTGGGTTTGGCCGTTGAGCAAAGCCGTCAGCAGGTCATCGTCCGGATCGTTCTGGCAGGCCGGAAATGCGAGAGCGGCCAGGATCAGGCCGATATAAACTTTTTTACAAAGCGGTGACAGCATGGCGCACAAACACGATGATCCCCTGAAGGCTGGACGGGCCGCAATGAAAATTTTTGTCCGGAGTTGAAAATTTATTCGTTTGTAATGTTTAACCAGGTCAGAAATTCGTAGCTATGGAGCATCCAGGGAAGTCTAAAAACAGGGCCGGTATAGATCCAGGTTCACCTGCAAGGGCCCAGGCGCAGCCACCCCTGGCCAAAGCGAACAGCTGGTGGCCGCCGGAGTGGGCGCCTCAGGAGCGAATTTGGCTTGCCTGGCCGCATCGATCGGATCTATGGAATGGAGCCCTGCGGCAGGTGCAATACCGCATTGCCCGGATAGCCCTGCTGCTCAGTCGCCGTACAACGGTGGCCTTTTTGAGCTCCGCTGAAAATTGTTGGAGTCAACAGATTCAACCAATGCTGGAGAGTCAGGCCGGGACTGTCAGTGAATGCCGTCTGGATGCGATTAGCTGGAATCGGGTAGCTACCAATGATATCTGGATTCGCGACTATGGTCCCCTGTGTGTCAGGCGCCGGGACGGGGGTGAGCTATGGCTGGATTTTCGCTTCAATGCCTGGGGGGCCAAGTACGAACCCTGGGATCTGGATGATCGCGCTACAGCGCTGTTGGCAGAAGAATGCGCTGTGGGCCGGCAATCTTTTCCTTTTGTGCTGGAAGGCGGGGCTTTGGAGACAAATGGGAGCGTACTACTGGCGGCGCGCGATTGCATTTTTGAGGCCCGGCGTCGTCTGGATCTGACGGAAAGCGAGCTGGATCAATTGCTGCGACAGCAACTGGGCGTGGCAGAGATTATCTGGTTACCCGGTATCCTGCCCGGTGATGATACAGACGGACACGTCGACATGTACATCCGGTTTGCCAACCGGCAGCAAATTGTAATGGCGGCCTGTGATCGCGAGCATCCTGCCTGGCCGATGCTGCGCGAGGCTCGCTCGCACCTCGAATCCCGATGCAAGGAAATCGGACAGCCGGTGCAGATCATTGATTTGCCGTTACCGCCAGTCCTGTACCAGGGCAATCGAATCCTGCCGCGCACCTACGCGAATTTTTTGATCAGCAATGAGCAGGTCCTTGTGCCGGTTTACAATTGCTCCACGGATGAATCAGCCCTCTCGATTATAGCGCAAGTGTTCAACGAGTATACAGTTGAAGCTGTTTATGCCGGTGATTTGATCACCGAAGGGGGCGCGATTCATTGCCTGAGCATGCCTCGATTCCTATGAAGATGCTCTTTGTAGAGTCACAAGGGTAATCTCCGGTGGTGCGCCGATGCGCAGCGGCGGACCCCAGTAACCTGTGCCGCGGTTTACATATAGCCAGGTGTTCGCATGGCGATATAGACCGCGTACGTAGCGCTGAAACAGGTGAATCAGGATATTGCCGGGAAAATACTGACCGCCATGCGTGTGGCCGGACAATTGCAAATGAAACCCGGCGCGACTGGCAGCATCGATACTGTTGGGCTGATGAGCCAGTAAAACCCTAAGATCATGCGAAGGTGCGCCGGCCAGAGAGCGGTCCGGATCGCTTATCAATCCAGCTCGGGCGGAGGCACTTAAATCGGTTACTCCAGCCAGGAGTAACCGGGCCTGGCCATGGGCAATGATCCGATGCTCATTATTCAGGACCTTGAGGTCCATTTGGCGCAGCGCCCGATCCCAGGCATGAAAACCGGAATAGAATTCATGGTTGCCATGCACAAAGTAGCTGCCGTAGCGTGATTGTAGCTGACTGAGCCGGGCAACAATGGCGCCCAGTCTTTCAACCGGTCCGTCGACCAGATCACCGGTGATCGCAATCACATCTGCGTTCAGGCGGTTGACTTTCTGGACAATGGAATCCAGAAAGTCTTGCTTGAGAGTGGGGCCAATGTGAACATCTGATATCTGCACGATTCGAAATCCCTCCAGGTCCGGGTGCAGATCGGGAATCAGGATTCGGGGCTGTTCCAGTCGAAACTGGAAACGCGCCTGGTAAAAACCAAAGGCACCGGTAAACAAAGCGATGACGCCGGTCAAGGCGTTCGCAGTGTTCTGTAAAAAATGACGCCGATCCATTCCACCGATCGTCACTGCCACCGGGTCCGGTTGGGGACCCATCCAGGATTGCCAGACGGACCAGAGCACCCAAAGTATTTCTTTTACCACCAGCAAGCTGGCCAACAGAGTAAAAAAGCCCAGGTTCAGGTAGCTGACCCAGGCGAGTAGATCATTATAGGGCCAGCGCGGGAAATTGATCCGAATTGCAAAACTGAGCGGAATGGACCAGGCCAGCGCAATCAGACCCGTCCAAAGCAGGTAACGTGTGGCGCTAGTGACGGGCAAGGGACCAAGCACACGCCAGCCAATAAACACATAGATTAGAGTGATAATTGTAGTTACTATAGAAAAGAAGAACATGAGGCAGGATGGATTTTCTCCGGTTTTATTTTTACAATATGGTTGTGTTATGGTGCCGGGAGCTGTCTCTGGTATGATAACACAATGGCGAGTCGTAAAAAATCAGCTAGCCGGAAGGTTCAACCGACCAGTCCAAAAAAAACGGCTACTACCGGCGCTGCCGGCAAAAAAGCCAAAAAGGCGCCGGCACAGAAAAGTAGCGTGAAAAAGGCCGCCGCTGTCACCAAAGCGCCAGGAACCATAGCCGTTAAGAAAACACCGCCTCAGGTTCCGGCAAAGAAAAAAAGTGCCGTCAAAAAGACGTCGGGACCAAAAAAAAAGAGCCCGGGGAAAACCAGCTCCGCTTCCACAAGAGTAGCGCCCGAGGCCGATCAAATCCTGCTGGACTGGTTTCAGCTGGCGGTCCAGGAGCAGTTTGAGCGCCTGTGCGCCAGTATTCATGAATTAATTGGCTGCCAATATATCCATTATTACATTTTACCGGCGGCGGGTATTGTCAAGCTACGTGGTTTCTTTGATGGCCAAAGCGTGCAGTGGCAGCCGGCAGCGGTGCCATCCGAAGAACCGGTCCTTTTGCAACAGGCGCTTATGCAATTGGGCCCCGCGCCATCGATTGTGTCTGACCCGCAGGTTCTATTGGTGCCGGCCAACAAGGCTCAATGGAAGACTCTTTCTCAATCTGGTGAACTGGAAATAGGATCCGAACTATCGACGATTGCGATACCTTTGCTGAATGAGGGTAGTACACCGGGTCCGGCCAAAGAATCAGCAGCTTGTTTGCTGGTTAGTTTGACCGGCAGCCCCATGGGCTATCAAAATGATGATTTAGAGCGCGCCAGGGACCTGGCAATCGTATTGCAAGCAGATGCGCTGGCGCAAATCCAGGCGGCTCATATTGAGCAAGAGCAGGGCAACCGGCAAGCCTTGCAACAAGAGCTGCGTTTGGCGGACAAAAAGGGGCGGCAGCTGGAATCTGACCGGCACCAGCTACAATCCCGACTGGATCAGCAGATCCAGACAAACGAACACGAGCAGAAAAAGGCGCGCCAGGACCTCGAAACTGAACGCCAGCGCCTGGATGGGGAACACAAGCAGGCCCTGCAAAAGCAATTAGAACTGCAGGCCAGGGAATTCAAAACCAAAGACGACCACTATGCCAGAGAACTGGATCAAGCCCGGCGGCTTGGGCAGGATCTGGAGTCTAAGCAGCAAAAACTGAGGCAAGAGATCCAACAACTCAGGACGGACTACGAGGAGCGCCTGGCGGAACAGTCCAGACAGGCGGCCGCAGAAAAGGAACACCTGCAAAACAAGGCCCAGGCAGATTGGCAGGCCCTGGATCTTGCCCGGTCTGCGGATCTGGCCGCTGAGCAGGCGACCTGGCAAAGCCGCCTGGACACATTGCAAGCCGCTTACGAGCAAAAGTTACAAGAGAATGATCAGGCAGCGCAAGGTCTCCTGGAAGGACAACAGAAAGAAACAGAGCAAAAACTGACGGACCAACAATCCCGGGCCGATCAGCGTCTGGCTGCAAGCGAGGAAACCTGGACGGCTAAAGTTGCCGATTTGCAGGCGCGCAATGCCGCTACGATCCAGGCCCTGGAGAACAGTCACCGCGAGCGTTTGGAAAATCTGGAGCATGATCGCCGGATTCTGATCGAAGGCCACAAGCAAGAGCTGGAGCAAGTCCAGAGCGTCAATCATACCGACCTGGAGCGACGCCTGGCCGGTCAGGCAACAGAGCTGGCCGAGCGCCAGGCGCGGGCTCTGGCCGAACAGGAACTGCGTCAGCGGCAAGATCAGCAGGCCGCCCTGGAGATGCTTGAGTCCGAGTGGCAGGCGAAAGTGTTGGTGGAGCAGGGCAAGGTGCAGAGCCTGCAAGAAGAACTGGATCTGCAACAAGGCCTTTTTGACGAGGAACGTGTCCGCATCCAGTCCGAGCTGCAAAAGGCCCAGGAGCGGCATGAGCATGAATTGCGGCTGCACAAGGAACAAGTGCAAGCGCTGCAAAACCAGATTCAGCAGTTGCAAACTGAATCCCGGGAATCCATGTCCGGGCATCAGGCGCAAATGCATGATTTGCAAGAAACTGCCAACCAGGAGCGTCTGCGCCTTGAATCGTCGGTGACTGAATTGCAGGTCCGGATTAGTACAATCGAAGCGCAGGCTGCTCAGGAGCAAAATCGCAAGGATCAACATATCAGCGAGTTGCAAGCAGCTTTAGCTGAACGGGATCAGCTGTGGCAGGATGATCGGACTCGATTCGAGCATCAAATACAAGAACTGGAAGCCCGGCCAGCCGAGTTGGCGGCGGCCAATCAAACCCTGCAAACCGAACTGAATCAGTTGAACCGTCAAATACAACAAACAGAGACGGATTATCACGACAAAGTATATACCCTGAACCAAAAACTGCTTTCCCGAGAGGAAAGTGCAGCCCGGCGACAGGCGGAGCTGGAAAAGGAGCGCCGGCAGCACCTGGAAGAGATCGCGCATTTTGAAGAGCGACTGACGAGCCAGGATCAACTGTGGCAGAAGCGGGAATCAGAATTACAGGCTCTGATCGAGAAACATCTGACGAGTCTGGCTGCCAGCGAATCCAGCCGCCAGCAATTGGAGCAGGGTTTGCAGGAGCACAAGCAACTGTTGACCCAGGAGCAAAAAACCGTCCAGGCGCAGGAGCGTCAAATCCAGACCCTGGGGGCAGCCATTGATGACCTGAAACGGGATTTTGAACGTGAGCAGAGTAAACGGGCCAGCGATCATCAAACAGAACTGGACCAGCGAGCCGATGAAATCCGCAAACAAAAGGAGCAGCTGGATCAAAAAGACGATCTAATCCGGGCGGCAACCCGGAATGCGGAGGCGCTCAAGTCTGCCGAACAGGAGCAGGGCAGAATCATTCGTCAACTGGAACAGGGACGTCACCAGGATCAGGAAGCCCTGAAGACGCAAACGCGCAAGATTGCAGACCTCGATCAAAAAATTGAAATCCTGCAGGCAGAGATTCGTCAAGGCGCCGATCTGCTGCAGCAAAAACAGGCGGCCTGGGAAGAGCTGCATCGGCAGTTAGCGGCGACTCAAAACGATCTGGCTATCAATCGAGAGCGACTGGCGGTGTTGGAAGGTAACCTGGGCGATATGCATGCCCAGGAGCAGCAATTGAATCGCCAAATCAGTGAATTGCAAACGAGGTTTGAAAACCTGAATGGCGAAAAAAGCCGGATTGCAACCGAGTTGAGCGAGACACGCCAAACCGGCCAGCGAATCCGAAAGGAATTACAAAACAGTCAACAGGAATTGCAATCGGCTCTCAAGCGCGAGCAAGGCTCCAGGGAAGCCGGTCGCACGCTGGGTAATCTGCTGGAATCGATGGGGCAAAGCGAGACTTTGTATGACCGGATACGGATTCTGATGGATTTAATCCCGGTTGATCCGGCCCTGTATCGCATTTCGGTCTGGAGCCTGGTCCATGCCGATCAACTGCACTGGATTACCGGTGCCTGGCAAGGAGTCAGATTGGAGATTGCCGAATCCCTGGACTGGAAGGTAGCCGAAAGCAGTTATGGTCGGGTCCTGGCGACTCAAAAGGCAGATTTACTGCAAGCGGACAGTGTAGCCGAACTGCAAGACTTCCCGACCCATGGATTGCAGTTGCTAAAAGCGCCGGCAAAGGATGCTGGCGGAACCGCTGCATGGGGAGTCAAACAGGTACTGGCCATGCCCCTGCTCGCCAATCAGCATAATGCCGGGCTGCTTCTGATCGCTTTTAGCAAACCGGTGCCTCTGGATGGCAGCATTCTACAACAAATGGAACAAATCAGTCCCTTGCTGGCGCTTAATCTGGCCCAAAACGAATACCATCACAGAATGGACCGGGCGGAACGGGACCTCGACCAGGTGTGGTCCATCAGTCAATTTCAGAATCTGCGTTATTGGCAGCTGAAAACTGGTCTGGCACAAATCCAATCGGTTGCGAGCGATACCGGGACCCAGGCATCGCCAGACCCGACCGCTGGAACAGGCGCATTACGTCTGATCCAGGGCGCACTGGATGCGGGTCTCTGGTTGCCGGTTGGTCCGGACAATGGCTGGACCGGTTTGCCGGTTTACCTGGACCAGGTTGCACAGGCTTTTCGTGCCCGAGGGGCGATCCAGTTTACATTCAGTTTGCCAGCAAAAGAACCGCCCCCGATGAGTGGATTGACCGCTGCAGAATGGAGTCTCCTGTACTGGATCCTGGAGGAGGCCATCACGAATGTGATCCGGCATGCGAAGGCCAGCATCTTGCGTATTGAACTCAATACAAGGGCAGACGGCAGTACCTGCCTGTCGGTTGTCGATAATGGTGAAGGCCTGATCCGGACCAGTGGCCAAAGCGATCCCGAGAATGGCCGTGGATTGCCGGCCATCAAGCGCATGGCGAGCCTGCTTGGGGCAACAATCGCCTATATGCGCGACGAAAGAGGCTATGGACTAGCGTTGCAAATGTGCTGGGCTGCCGATACGCAGGCCCCTACACAACCATAATCCACACAGAGAGAACCAGCAGAACCGCGCCGGTTAGCAATTCCAGAATAGCGCCAACCCGAACCGGCTTCAAGGCGATCCGATAACCGCTCACAAACACATGCGACGCCATCAAGAGCAGTGCCACACCAGTGATTGCAATCACGGTGCGCACAGCCTCATTCATAATCCCATGAAAAAACAGGCTCAGGGCTGTGACAACTCCCGTGAAGCTCATAAAGGCTCCCTGGGCTACCCAGCTCATGATCAGGATCCGGGCCTCTTGTTCATTCAAATCCTCAAAGACCATCAAGGCGCCGCCCACAATCAATTGGTGAAAAAGTCCCCAAACTGCCAGTATCAATCCTAAAATAATGGCGCTCGTCTGCAGGATGTCCAAAACCATACCTGGCAGCCTACATAAGAACAAAAAAAAGGCAAGAATTATTGCGGTGCGTAGAATTGGTGCCGACTTTCCATCGCCCGAAAAAGATCAAAGATTTCCTCAAAGCCCTTTTTGGGTGCAACATAGTAGAGTGCATGCAGCCGGCCCTTGCGAAAATGAAGCAGTCCGAATTTGATCATGGTACCCAGCTTTTCATCTTCGTATTGGCCGATCAGCTGAAACGTGCCCTCTGGCTCAACTTCGTTTTGGCTTTTGTCCAGCAGGACACCTTGTTTATTGCGGTAGGAAACCAGAAAGGCATCGTACCAGCCGTAGGCATAGGTCTTCTTTTGGCTCATACTGACCAGTTCTTCGGGCATGGGCAAGCCCCGGTATTCAAAACTGAGATGCTTGTATTCATCAAGATCGCCCTCCGAGCTGAGCTGAAAGAAATCGCCTTCCTGCACTTTCCAGTGGGCCGGAACGGCCAAACGGGCTCCTTGTTCTGGCAGATCCCAGATGCGAAACTCTACGCCATAGGTGACGCCATAAAAGCTGCGACAACCAGCGGTGATTATCATCAGGGCGACCAATCCGCTGCATCCCGCTCGTCGGATCCAGGTGCGTGGCAAGTATATTGGCCTCGATAGTTTCAAAAAGCTTACCTGATACAACAAAAATCCTTATAATCTGGTCAGGATACGATACCCGTCTTTCGTAACCAGACAGGTATGTTCGAATTGCGCGGAAAGCCGTCGATCTTTGGTGCGCACTGTCCAGCCATCGTTTTGGTCAAAATCGACTTCCCATGTGCCGGCATTGACCATTGGTTCCACGGTGAAGGTCATACCCGCTTTCAGTCTGTCCCGGGCCTCCTGATTTTTGTAGTGCGGTATGGCCGGCTTTTCATGAAACTCCCGGCCGATGCCATGACCGGTCAAGTCACGTACGATTCCATAACCCAATGGGGTTAAATAATTATCAATTGCAGCCCCGATGTCCAGCACCCGATTTCCGGGTTGTATCGCTGCGATGCCATGATACATGGCTTTTTGGGTATCCTGAACCAGACGGGTAGTCGACTCGCTAATTGGACCGACGGCAAAGGTACGACTGGTATCGCCGTGAAATCCATCCAGAACTACAGTAATATCGATGTTAATAATATCACCATCCCTCAGGATCTGGGCTGGATCGGGAATCCCGTGACAGACAACCTCATTGATGGAGGTGCAAATACTACGCGGGAAACCCTTGTAATTCAGTGGCGCGCTACGAGCGCCTTTTTTGATGGTGTATTCATCGGCAAAATCATTTAATTCCTGGGTGCTGATACCAGCCTTGACCAGCTCTCCGGTTCTTTCCAGCACCTCGGCAGCCAATTGGCAGGCGGCGTACATTTTTTCAATCTCGCTTTTGTTTTTAATATGAATCATTCTGGCCGCAAAACGCTGGCAGATCGAAAACCCGCCCAAATTAACCCCGTGGATACTGTCAATTTTGCAATGCCAAAAAAAATGTCGCCCTATTTTTTTTCTTGCCAGAAATTGGCCGGCTTTTTGTTTCTCTTTTGTAAAGATATTACAGAGTTTCGGCAACCAGAACGAAGCGCAGGCTCGCAGCAAAAAGTAACTTGAACCTTTCAGAATCGCACCACCAGATCAATACACAGAAGACCCCGACCGGGCCAGCAGCAATGAATCCTGGCCGTTCTGGCCCGGATGATGACCCAGCCTTCAGGGTGCGCAGTGCACGCCCGGACTGGCAAGGAGCCCTCTTGTGAGTCTGCTCTTGCTTGATATTATCATTATTCTGGCTTTAATTCTGCTGAACGGTTTTTTTTCGAGTTCCGAAATTGCCGTTATCTCGGTCAAACCCGGTCGTCTGGCTGCCTTGATTGAAGAGGGCAATCACCGGGCAAAAATTCTGAAAAAAATAAAGTCCGATCCGGACCGCTTTTTCGCCACGGTGCAAATCGGTGTGACGCTTGTCGGGGTGATTGCTTCTGCCTATGGCGGTTCCCAGCTGATGAAGCACCTGGAGCCGTGGCTGGGCAATATGGACGTGCCCTATATCGGTCCCTGGCTGAATGAAATTGCATTTGTTGTCTTTGTGTTCACAATTTCCTACCTGACCCTTATCCTGGGTGAATTGGTACCCAAATCACTGGCCCTGGGCAATGCGGAAAAAATTGCCCTGTTAGTGGCCTGGCCGCTGTCCATTTTCGCCCGATTTTTTCACCTCTTTACCCTGCTGTTGACCGTGTCCAGCAACCTGGTACTGCGCCCCTTTCGCGATAGCACGTCGTTCAGTGAAAGCCATTTTCAGGAAGAGGAGATCAAGCATCTCCTGATGGAAGGTGTTAACGCCGGTACCATCGATGAAAACGAGCACAAACTGATCGAAAATGTATTTGAAATCAATGATACCGAAGTGCGTGAAATCATGGAGCCCCGGCCGCAGATTCGGGCGATCGATATTACCGATGAAGCCAGCGAGATCCGGCGTGAAATCATAGATCTGCCATTTAGTCGCTTGCCGGTATACCGCGAAAGTCTGGATCATATTATCGGTGTCCTGCATACCCGTGATTATATGCGCGAACTGGCTATGGGCAAGACTCCCGATATTGAGCGTTTGCTGCGGCCAGCCTATCCGGTCCCCGAGACCATGCGGGTTGATCGTTTGCTAAAAGAACTGTTAACTCGTAAAATGCATGTGGCAATCGTTGTCGATGAATATGGTGTGACCGCCGGTATTTTAACCATGGAAGATATCCTGGATGAGATTGTCGGCGGTTTTGGCGGTGTGGAAGACAATGATGATGATATGCCGGTCCGGGTAGACAGCGGCCAATACAGAGTATCCGGGATGTGCACTGTAGATGATTTTAATTTTTTCTTTCAGTCTGAGCTGGGAGACGATTTTGGCGCTTTACCAGAATCTGAAGGCTATAATAGCATCGCCGGTTTTGTAATATCGCAGCTAGGGCGTTTCCCGGAGGTGGGAGAACAGCTGCATTATGCCATATTTAGAATTCAGTTAGTCAGAAGGGTGCGTAACCAATTGGTGCAGTTCATGGTTACCATTCCCGAATCAAGTGGTGAACTTGAAGCACCGTCCATAATCGCAGCTGCTGAACACTCCGGCCGTGCAGCTGCGCAAATACCGAAAGACCAGTCATCAACATCCATTTAACTGGTTTGGGGATCGGCCTGGCCGCCGGCGCTCACAGCTTTAGCCGGAGCTTTGCAGCGAAAGCTCTGAAACGAAGAGGGAGATCCGCCAGATGAAAAAAACGGTGCTATCACATTTTTCGTTCCTGATTTTGACCGCTCTCTGGCTGACGATGCCGCTTACCGGTCAAGAGCTACCTCGGCGGCCTGAACCGATGCATTATGTGAACGATACTGCGCAGGTACTCAGTGAAGCGGCCCGGGAACGTCTGGAAGCTCGTTTACAGGCCCTGGACAAGAATCAAAAGGCCCAGTTCGTGATCGTCACGGTTCCCGATATGGGCGGCTCCGATATTGAAACTTTCAGCATCGCCCTGGCCGAGTCCTGGGGGATTGGTCACCAGGGTAAAGATGACGGTATTCTGATTCTTTTGGCCTTACAGGAACGTCGGGTCCGAATCGAGGTTGGCTACGGCCTCGAGCCAATCCTGACCGATGCCCGCTCAAAGCAGATTATTGATCAGGCTGTACTTCCGGCGATGAAACGCGGTGATCCGGATCAAGCGATGGAGAATGCAGCAGCGGCAATTGAACAGCTGCTCGACAGTGCGGCCCGGAATCCCGCGGAGCTCGATGCGATTGATTTTGGGGTAAACAGTGATGATACTGCTAACCAGGCTGATGATGAGCTTTGGGGCGGCCGATTACTTCTATACGGGTTTTGGGCAGTTGTTTTCCTGATACTGGCGTTGGTCATACTGAGTGAAAAGGGACTGCTTTTCTGGAGCGGCCTGGTCACCTTAAGCGGAATGCTGGCAGCCGCTGCGGCACTTGAATATGCCTTTCAGGACTCCGGGTATGGCAGCCTGTACTGGTTGAGTCTGCTTTTTGCTCCGGGGATTCCCTTGCTGCCTTACCTCTGGCTGAACGGCAAACTAGAAGCAAATCGCAGAGAGCGCAAGTATCTGGCCGAATTCATCAAAAGTGATGCCCAATGGCGTCCGCTATTCAAATACTACCAAAAAGCGGCTGTCAAGGCTGAAAGGGAACGCTTGCTGACGGCGGCTCGTCAGTTGACTGACAGGCAGACGGCCATAGCAAAAATTTCGGCCCTGAATAAAGAAATCAAGGCACGCATCAAGCATCCGGAGCAGTTTTTCAGTCCCCGCTCTGACCTGGAGCTAATCAAGGGTATTGAAAAATTGAATGCATCCGGTGTACTTAAAAATGGACTGTATCGCAAGGAATCCCGCAGAGAGGCAGCAGAGTGGATCAATGGCGAGGCGGATTATTTCAAAGCGCAGGGCGCAAATGTGCTGGACACAGAGCAGAGGCGACGTCTGGCAGAAACGGTCGAGCAGATTGCCGAGCTACTGAAAGAACCGCTCAAGCGACTCCAGATTGATACTGAATGGGTCTTGAGACGCATCCGAAGCTTTATTG
Organism: Leptospiraceae bacterium; assembly: GCA_020441005.1. GTDB lineage: Bacteria > Spirochaetota > Leptospiria > Leptospirales > Leptonemataceae > JAGRNA01. The sequence continues at coordinate 18,913 of JAGRNA010000002.1, read as the reverse complement.
AAAGCAGTCCGCGCTGGAAGGGCTGGGAGTCGGCCTACACATTGAAAAGTATACGGGCCACCAGGCAGGAGTTCAGGGATCGTTTGAAAGCAGCTGAAACGGGGGGGGCATCATCCGAGCGTGCTGAAAAACTGTATAGTTTCTATGTGAATTATATACAAAAGATCGAAAAACAACCGGCTTCTTTTTTGGTTGCCAAACCCAGGTCCCGGCCTGTGTCTTCCAGCCCATCGTCCTGGACTACCGCCAGTTCTGGCAGTTCTTCCAGCTCGAGTTCCAGCTGGAGCTTTGGCAGCTCCAGTTCTGCTAGTTTCAGTTCCACGGATTCCTTTGGTGGCGGCAGTTTCGGCGGCGGTGGGTCCTCCGGCAGCTGGTAGGCCGGTATTTGCCCGCCAGTCCAAAAGGAGCGGCATGCGACATTTTTGGCCTGTACTATCTGCTAGTGGGCTTCATCCCAATTGGCACCGAAGCGGTAATCGGCTCGCAGAGGCACTTTGAGCTGCATGGCGTTTTCCATGGCCGCGCGCGCCAATTCTGCCAGTTTCTGTTTCTCTGCGGGAACAACATCGAACAAGAGTTCGTCATGCACCTGCAAAATCATTTTACTTTGCATGCCGGATTGCTGCATTTGCGCATGAATCTCAATCATGGCCAGCTTGATCAAATCGGCGCTGGTACCCTGGATCGGTGAATTAATCGCCATTCGTTCTGCACCCTCACGACGAAATCGATTGGAGCTGTCAATTTCCGGTATCTGCCGCTTGCGTCCGCTTAGAGTCTGCACAAATCCATTTTCACGGGCGAAGGCAATGGAATCTTCCATGTATTTTTTTACACCTGGATAGCGGGCAAAAAAACGATCAATGTAGGATCGGGCTTCTTCGCGACTGACAGAAAGGTTGCGCGCCAATCCAAACTCGGTAACTCCATAAATTATAGAAAAATTAACACTTTTACCGACAGAGCGCTGATCGGCAGAAACCTTGTCTTCGGCAATTCCAAACAGACTCGCCGCTGTCATACAATGAATGTCCAGGTCATCCTGATGGAAAGCCTGAATCAGGGCCGGATCGGCAGAATAGTGAGCCATGATGCGCAGTTCGATCTGGGAATAGTCGAGGGAAAGCAGTTCATTACCGGCGCCTGCGATGAATCCGCGCCGAATCGCCCGCCCGCTGTCCTCCCGAATGGGTATGTTCTGCAGGTTGGGATCTACGGAAGACAGGCGGCCGGTGGCTGCGATTGCCTGGTGAAAGCTGGTATGGATGCGGCCAGTCTCGGGATGAAGTTGTTCCGGCAGACTTTCGACATATGTCGATTGCAGCTTGCTGTATTTACGAAATTCGAGCAGCAAGTCTATGATGGGGTGCTTGCCCGCTAGTTCCTCGAGTACGCTTTGATCCGTTGAATAACCGGTTTTGGTTTTCTTGCCATGCGGCAGGCCTAGTTCCTCGTAGAGTACTGTCTGCAGTTCTTTTGTTGATCGTATATTAAACTCGCGGCCGGCCAGGTTTTGAATATCCAATTCGAGTTTAGAGAGCTTTTTGGCATACTTTTGGTTCAATTGTTTAAAGTACTGCCGGTCGATTGCCACTCCGGCAAATTCCATGTCTGCCAGAACTGTTAGCAGTTTGAGCTCAATTTCCTGATTGACTGCTGCCAGCTCCTTATCGATCAGAATGCGGTCCAGGCGCTGATAGAGCTGCAGGGTAATATCTGCATCTTCGCAGGCATAGTCCCGGATTTGAGCTGGATCGATCTGATCCATTGTCGTCCTTTTGCGGCCGGTGCCAACGATACTGTCGTAACTGATGGTATGGTGTTCCAGTAAATCCAGCGCCATATCATCCAGGTTATGCCGCCTTATTTGGGGGTTGGCCAGCCAGGAAGCAATCATGGTGTCGAAGTGAACCGGGGGCAGTTCAATGCCATGCCGCCGCAATACCAGGAGGTCATATTTGATATTTTGTCCAATCACCGGGACGCTCACAGTCTCAAAAAACTGCCGCAGTTCGCTTCGCAGTTCGTCTCTTTTGAGTCCGTGTTCGTACCAGGGCGAGTCGGCCGGTAAAGCGGCAATGTACCAGGCCTCATTTGGAGCGATAGACAATGAGACACCGACCAGGCGCGCTCTCATCGGGTGGGGGTTGTCTGTTTCCGTGTCCAGTGAAATTACAGGTTTTTTACTTTTTTGCAATTTCTTTTGAATGTGTTTGAGGGCTGCTTGCAGCTCTGCCGCAGTCTGGACTAAATGATACTCTGTGGCGCGTCTGTCGGCTTTTTGGGACTCTGCCATATCTGCTTCGCTCTCAACGCCGTTTGCCGCCAGTCTTTTTTTGAGATCCTGATAGACCTGGTTCAGCCCGGCTTGCCGAAATAACTGCAATACAGCCGGTCGCAGTAGCTGCGGACTGCTTAGTGATCCCAGGTCCAGTGCCGCAAGTTCGGCAATGCTGGTTTCAATTGTAACTAACTGCCTTGACAGCAAAACGGCCTCCCTGGATTCATTCAGATTTTTTACCAGAGCTTTACCGCTGATTTTGTCAATATTTTTGTAAATTTTATCAATTGTTTTGTATTCCTGGATCAATTTGACGGCTCCTTTGGGTCCGACCCCCTGTGCGCCGGGAATATTGTCTGTGCTGTCACCTGTCAAGGCCATATAATCGATGACCTGTTTGATCTCGATACCCAGCTCTTCTTTGACCCATCCAGGGGTAATCTCGGTAAACTCTGTGACACCTTTTACGGGGCGCAGCATACTGATTTCTTTTGTCAATAACTGGTATAAATCCTTGTCACCGCTGAGAATGCGGACCTTATAGCTGCCGGATGCAGCCTGACACAGGTGGCCGATTACATCATCAGCTTCATATCCGGGCTGCATCAGGTTGGCAAAACCGCACTGCTCTGCCAGGTTCCGAATTTCATCAATTTGATGGCGCATGTCATCGGGCATCGGCTTGCGGTTGGCTTTGTATTCTTTGTACAGATCATTACGAAAGCTGCGGCCCCCCGGTGGATCCCAAACAATCACAGTGTGACTGGTTTTTTCATCAAAACTCAGTTTCATCAGCATGCGAAAAAAGCCGAACACAGCGCCGCTCGGTTGTCCGGTTTGGGGGTGGGTCATGTTTTGCTGCTGCATGGAGTAGTAGGCCCGATAGGCCATTGCGTGACCATCCACGATGAGCAGTGTGGGTTTGTGTTTTGCCATAATCAGCCGCTATACTTTTTCAGGGATTGCTTTCTGTCAGTAAAGTTTGGTTTCAGTTTCTCTTTGTCAAAGACAGGTGCAAAGATTGATTCTACTGTAATGACAATCTGACTTCCTGATTTACAGGGCATTTCCGCTGCAAATAATGCCCCCAGGCAGTTTTTTCGCGGAGTCAGGCAACAGTGTTCCAGCAGTACAAAAGTCACAAGGCAAAATTGGTTCTAATGAGCAAGGGTCTGGCCATGGGCACCGCTGATATTATCCCGGGTGTGTCCGGTGGCACAATCGCCTTGATCAGCGGTATATATGATCACCTGATTAGCGCCATTGATTCGGTGAAAATTCGTCATGCCCGCGCCGCATTGCTGCTGCTTTGCTTTTTCTGGAATGCAGAAAAAAGAAACCGTGCCTGGCAGGACTTACTGACAATCGAATGGAATTTTATTCTGCCCCTGCTGACCGGCATTCTGGCCGCACTTTTCATCATGGTCCAGGTCATTCCCTGGATGCTTGAAAACCATGCCTTTTATGCTTTCTCATTCTTTTTTGGACTGATCATTTTTTCGATCACCGTACCTTACAAAAGAATGCAGCATCGAATTCAGGAATTGGTGCTTCTGATTGTCTTTGCGATTGTGACATTCTTTTTAACCGGTATTTCCAGGGTGTCGGATGCCATTCTATTGTTCCAGCCGGATGCCGTGGCCTATATGAGCGACAATGAGTCCGGCGGTGAGCTGGAGGCTCTCGCCAACCAAAAAGGCGGCTGGAGTTTGACAGTTCCGCTGGACCATCTGGTCGATGCCGGAGATCCCCGTTGCAGTGCCTTCAAGTGTCTGCTTTTGCCAGGGGAAACTGATTTTAACCTGAACTCCGGTCAATTTGAAAACAAGGCCCTGGATCGAGCTCGATTGTTCACCGTGCAGATTCAGGACGCCAAAGGTCAATCGATTGGTGTATTGAGGCTGCTTTTGGCTGCAGAGGATATTTCAGCTGAGCAGTACCTTGCTCGGCAAAACCAGGCCGATGCTGCCGAGAGTGCACCACGCGTGTATTTGCTCGATAATCAGTTGAATGGCATCCTCTTTGAGATCAAAAAAGCCGAACGTCGTATTCATGACGGTGTTGATGTGATTGAGATCAGCGGCAGTATTGGCAGTGAAGCCAGTCACGATCTTTGGGTTCTGTATATTTCCGGCGCTCTGGCAATTTGTGCTATGGTTTTACCGGGAATATCGGGGGCCTACATACTGGTTTTGACCGGACAGTACCAATATATAGCATCTGTCGCACGAGACTTGATTCATAATCTCAAAGAAGCAGCCCTGGATTCCAATCCAGCCGCATGGGCGCAGCTTGGCGAGCAGAGTCTGGCGTTGCTTGTGTTTGCGGCCGGTGTGGCCACCGGATTATTTTCTTTCGTAAAGTTACTTAAGTATTTATTAAAAAACTTTCATTCGCAGACAATGGCAGCATTGACCGGTCTTATGATTGGTAGTCTGCGATACATCTGGCCGCCCTCCCATTTCAGCGGGACCATGGAGATTGGTGACTGGCTGCTATTTGGCAGTATCGCTGTACTTGGGGCTTCCATGGTTTATTTCCTGGAGTATTTTGCAAATAAAATGGGAGATCCGGATGCCCCGGATCCTGAGATTCATTAAGAGCAGGGTGGCTGTTTGAATGCCGGGCGGCAAGAGTTCCAGGATTGTCTGATCGACGGCGGACGCCTGCTGATTGCCGCTGATTTTGATCAGCAAGATGAATTCCTGGAATTAGGTTCGGATCGGTCGCGTTTACGTTCCCCTGGTCATCAGGCTGTCATTGAAGCTGCTTCCACGAATGAAGTCGCCGCCATTGTGCGGCTGGCCTTGCAGAATAATCAACCGCTCCGAATAGCCGGCGGTCGGACCGGTCTGGTGGGCGGGGCCATTGCCGGCCAGGATGAAATTGTGGTCAGCCTGAAACGCATGGACCATATTCTGGGTTATGATTCCAATTTGAATGCTCTGGAACTGGAAGCTGGTGTCATTACAGCGCATGCCGAAACCAGGGCTCGGGAATTGGGGATGCGCTTTCCCATTGATCTGGCAGCGAGCGGGTCTTCGCAAGTCGGCGGCAATATTGCCACTCATGCCGGCGGTAATCGAGTGGTCTACAATGGGCTCCTGCGTCACTATATTGTGGGTTTGACTGTCGTTACAGGCACCGGGGAAATCCTGGAGCTCAATGAGACTGTTTTGAAGAACAACACAGGCTATCCCCTGTTGCAGCTCTTTATTGGCAGTGAGGGAACTTTGGGTGTGATTACCAAAGCGCGGATCAGATTGACGCCTGGACCGCGTGATCTCAAAACCGCGCTCTTCGCTCTGAATCATCCCCAGGCTGCTTTTGATGTATTGCATCTGTTTGAGAATGCTGGTGTTCCCTTGCAGGCTTTTGAGTTTTTTGACGAACTGGCTTGTCAGCTAGTGTGCTCTCATTTAAGCATCAAGCCGCCCTTCGTGTTGCATCAGGGAGCCGCGGCGGATCAATCCCAACCGGCTGGTGCCTATGTACTGGTGGAGTGGGATGGTGCCGAAGTCCACTCGGATCAAATGATGAGTGTATTCGAGCAAATCGAGGCTTCTTTTCCGGGGCTGCCCGGCCGTTTGGCCGATAACAGTCGTGATCGGGCTGACCTGTGGCGTTATCGGGAATCAATTTCAGAAAGTATATCCATGGAATTCCTGGCCGCCAAAAATGACATTTCCATTCCATTGGACATGATCCCGGAGTTTATTGCCAATCTAGGCAATTGGGTCGCTGCAATTGTGCAGCAGACAAAATCCGTTGATGATACTGACCTGGATATGCCAGATCTGCAGGCAACAGTCATTGGTCACCTCGCCGACGGGACTCTGCATATTAACTTGCTGGGACCCGCCGTTCGATCACAACCGGATCAAAACAGAATCATCGCTTTCCAACAGGCGGCTAAGTCTATCAATGAAAAGGTATATAATTATATTTATAGAAATGGCGGTTCAATCAGTGCTGAGCACGGTATTGGTATACTAAAAAGAGAGGCCTTAATGCAGTTTCATGATGCGGCCACTATGCAGTATATGCGGGCGATAAAGCAGGTCTTTGATCCAGGCGGGATTCTCAATCCGGGCGTACTGTTTGTCGAAGCGTCCGCTGACGAGCGGGCCCCCTAATCATACCCATACAGCTGCTTTTCGACGACGGCACACAGTATCTGACCGACCATGATATGGCATTCCTGGATCCGGGCTGTTTCATCGGCCGGTATCAATATGGGAAAATCAATCCAGCTCGAGTGTTCTGCCAGGGCCTTGCCGCCGTCTCTGCCGGTCAACAGGATCGTCAGCATTTTTTGTTCGCGAGCTGCCTTGAGAGCCTCGATAATATTGGCGGAGCTGCCCGAGGTCGTTATGGCCAGGAGTATATCACCCTCATTACCCAGGCCCTGAATCTGACGAGCGAACAGCTGATCAAAGCCCAAATCATTTCCGCAGGCTGTAAGGGCACTGCTGTCAGTAGCTAATGATATTGCTGGCAATGCCGGGCGAATGTTTGTGGATTTGTAGCGTATAATGAGCTCGGTGGCAATATGCTGCGCATCACCAGCAGATCCTCCGTTACCGCAGACCATTAGTTTATTGCCGGCAGCGAGCACTTCAGCGAGAGCTTTCCCGGCTGCTTCAATCGCTGCCAGTCCCTGATCCAACAGCTTTTGCTTGGCTTCAATGCTGCGCTGTATATGGGCGGCAATCAAGTCCCTCATATTGAGAAAATCTGGCAGGACTGTTTTTTGCCAAGTGAATTCCCTGCCGGCATAATGGTACCCGAGCAGATCTGTGACGCTGATTTCCAGGTGTATGGAAGCGGAAAGGCTCTGTTTACGGATGCGCTTACGCAGACCAGGCAGCCCCGCTGGCAGATTTGTCAGGAAGGGCAGGGGGCTTTTTTTCCTTTGCGCAAACCGGGCATCCTGCGATCTGGTTGCAGGATTGGCACGGTGGGACATTTTTCTTTTTTTAGCATTGAGCGCAATATAGAGCACAAGACGGCGGTATTGTATTTAAATCGTCCGGATGCTCGCAATGCCATGAGCTGGGAGTTCTGGCATGAATTGCCGCAGGCGGTAGCCGAACTGGAGGCGGACAATGACATCCGTTGTGTTATCATAGCCGGGCGCGGCAAAAGCTTTTCTACCGGACTTGATATTGTAGATTTTTTTACCCGTTTCAAGGATATCGTGACGGCCGATTCCGCTGACGGCCGCGAGACTCTGCGGCGGTTCATCCTTGAATTACAGGCGGGCCTGCGGGCCGTTGCCGATGGAAACAAAATCTATATAGCAGCGGTGCACCGGCACTGTATCGGCGGGGGCCTCGATCTGATCTCCGCCTGCGATTTACGATTAGCCAGTGCGGATGCCAAAGTGAGTCTGCGTGAGGCGAAAGTCGCCATTGTAGCCGATATGGGCAGCTTGAACCGTTTGCCGGGTATTATCGGGATGGGGCATACCAGAATGATGGCTTTGACGGGCCGTGATTTTAATGCTGCCGAGTGTCAATCTATGGGTCTGTTTAATGAAGTCTATCCGGATCAGGAAGAATTGATGACCGCAGCGCACAATCTGGCCGCCGAGATTGCCGCCAATCCAGCCCTTGCCGTCCAGGGTACCAAGCGGGTTTTGAATTATATCCAGGATCATGGTGTTAATGACAGCATGGATTACGTTGCTACTTTCAATGCTGCTTTTCTGGACAGCCTCGACTTTCGCGAACTGGGTCAGGCTTTTGTAGAAAAACGCAAGCCGCGTTTTCAATAACGGACTAGTTGCAGTCTGCCAGGGATGCAGTTGCCAGCCAGTACCGAAGCGAGCGCCTTTACGGTTGTTTTCACCGGCAGCAGCGCAGTCTACCAGGCATTGCAGTCCTGGCTCAAGGCTTTGCCGCCAGCGCGCGGACTGGAAGCTGCGGGAATACAATTGAGATGGCTGCCGCTGATGGAATTGCAGCTGCACGATGATCCGGGGCAATTGCAATCCATGATGTTGTGGCTCCAGAGCCGCTTGCCTGCGTCCGGGCAGCAGTTGTCAGATTTACCGGATTTGCGAACCGCCAGTCTGGTTGGCGTGGTTTTCAGCCAGACCAGTGTCATGGCGCTGCATGGCCTGTTAGAGCCAGACGTGCTGGCGGCCGTCGCGGCCAGCAGCTACTGGTTTGTGCCAGGCAAAAAGACCGCTGTCGCCGTACAAGCGCTATTGGGAATCCATCCCGCTCAATGCCAGGTAAGCCCCGCGGCGCAATCGGCAGAAATCGCTCGCACAGTGATCGCAGCAGTCCGGGCCGGGGACCTGGATCCGGATCGATTGTTTATTTTACAGACGGAAAAGGGTCGTCCGGAATTCAAAACAACACTTGCCAGCGCGGGCTTCCATCCGCCTGTCTGGGATTTATATACATCACTGGTACGCAATCCCGCAGCGCATGAATATCGGCAAATCCCGGACGGAGCGTGGATCATCCTGGGTAGTCCCAGGATTGCTCGAGCTTTTTTAGATCATAGCAACCGTTATGCTGCTAGCCGCAGCTGGAATTATGCTGTTCCTGGCCAAACAACAGCGGCCGAGGTTACACAGATCCTGGGCCGGCCGCCGCGCATCATTGGTCCGCCAGATTATCAGGAATTGCTGGCGGCCATTATTTGTAGCGCCGCATATCCGGAAAAACAAAATTAATGCCGAAAACATTGCCGTTGCGAAAGATTTCTGGCGGCGGCTGACCGAAATTCTTGTTTCGAAGCACTTCAATACAAGCCTGGTCGACTTTCGTTTGACCGCGACTGGCCACCTTTCTGACATCAGTGATCTGGCCATCGGGGCTGATCGCAAACTGAATCTGGACGACTTGCGGCTGGATGGCCTGATTCATTGTGTAACCGAATCGATCCCGAAACAGATAGTTCTGGCCAGGCGGGGCGAAGGTTAACCGGATCTGGCGAATCATATTGCGAAAATAATCCGCCCCGGGCATACTGGCTGTCGCAATTGCAGTCAAGGCGCCATTGTCATAGCGCAAGGCCATGTGCTGCTCAAATCGATAATTGGCCGGAATCTTGAAATGCATTCCATTGCCAGCCAGACTTTTGGGTTGCGGCCTGTTTGTACCCTTGTTTTGCGTGTTATCATTCGATGTGGGTTGCTCTTCCAGGCCGGTTTCACTGGTGGATTCGGTGCTGGCTTGATCGTTTGGATGATAGGAAGATGCCGCTGTGGTCGGCGATGGGGTCTGAGCGGCTTGGCCAGTCATGCTGAAAATATCCGTGTTACTGAGGGTGTGAAAACCATAGCGAGTAGTGATGCCGCCGTGTCCGGCGCTGTTATACTCCGCCAGGGCTCGAATCTGATTATCTGCCGGGGTTGCTTGCAGGGCTTGCTCAATTAAAACGGGATAGATTCTGGAATCGGTTGTCAGGGCTCGCTTTTGGCTAGCTGGACGCAGTAGCAGCTCTTGCCAGGCGGGATGGTAATAATGCGTCCAGAGTAAAGCCAACAGCAGCAACGGCCCGCATAAAACCAGAATACTGGCGATATTCAAACGTAACTCATCGCCGGCGTATGGCAGCCGGGATTCAATCTCTATCCGTAAAAAGGTTCGATTCATATTGTTGGACGCTACTGTCTGTCTCGCGCTGGCGGATCTCCGCCGGCACCGGGATATTCAAATGCCTGCAGGCCCTGGTCGTGGCTACGCGGCCCCGGGGGCTTTTTTCAATTAGACCCAATCGAAGCATAAAAGGTTCGTGGTCTTCGATCAGGGTTCGTTCTTCTTCATCCACCAGCGCCGCCAGGGTGCTGACACCGGCCGGCCTTCCCTGGTAGCGTTCGATCAGCAGACGCAGTATTTTGCGGTCGAGCTGGTTCAGACCCATCGTATCGACGCCCAGCTGCTGCAGGCAGTCATCGAGCCAAGGGGCCTCGATGCTGGTAATATGCTCCACAGTCGCGTAATCCCGGACTCGTCTGACCAGACGGTTTGCTATCCGGGGCGTCATTCGCGAGCGTTCGGCCAGCATTTGCACAGCGTCTGGATGTATCTGCAATTCATACAAACGGGCTGTGCGTTCAATAATGCGGGCTAATTCCGACGTGCCATAAAAATCCAGCTTTAATTCCAGTCCGAAGCGGTCTTTCAATGGCGCACTGAGCATCCCGGAGCGTGTTGTGGCCCCGACCAGGGTGAATTCCTGTAGATTGAGACGGATACTTTGCGCTGTGACGCCCTCGCCAACGATGACCTCAATAAACCCGTCTTCGAGGGCGGGATAGAGAATTTCTTCGCAGGCTGCACCCAGACGATGGATTTCGTCTATAAAAAGCACATCCCGCTTTTCCAGCAGTGTCAGCAGACGGGCCAGATCCCGCGGACGGGTGATCGCCGGAGCGCTGGCTGTATGTAATTTACTGCCCATTTCATTGGCAATGATAGCGGCCAGGGTGGTCTTGCCCAGGCCCGGGGGACCGGAAAGCAGGACATGATCCAGAGCCTCCCCTCTTTTTTGGGCCGCAGCCAGGCTGACGGCCAATTTGGCCGTTAATTCTGATTGGCCAATGAAGTCCTGCAACTGCAGCGGTCGAATTTGCAGATCATCATCACTGGTTGTGTCCCTGACAGAAGGTGCTGACATGATGCTGGCGTGGAAGGCCTGCCCTGGTGGTGCAGAAATCCAGTCTGTCAGGACCGAAGGTGAGGGCAAGCAGCTTTAGCGAGGCTCATCTATTGATTGGCGGTCTTGCGGCGGTAAATGCTGAGCAGAATACCGGCGGCGGCCATGCAGGTGATCATATGCGATCCGCCATAACTCATAAAACTGAGCGGTATCCCGGTCACCGGCAGTAATCCCAGGGCAATCATGGTATTGATGGCAATATGATAAAATAGAAGAAAGCTGATGCCGGCCGCCAAAAGTGAACCAAAACGATCCCGGGATTCAAAGGAAAGCTGCAGTCCGCGGAGTGGAATGGTTATCAGGGCAATAATCAGGATCACTGACCCTAAAAAACCCGTTCTTTCGCACCAACTCGAAAATATAAAGTCGGTGAAGGCTTCCGGAACAAGGGGTCGGCTGCCAATCGTCATGTCGCCATCGAAAATACCGCGTCCATACAACTCTCCGGAACCAATGGCTGTTTTACTGGCAATGATTTGATACGAGTGATTGCGCGGGAATTGCTCCGGATTCACAAAGGCCAGGATTCTGAGAACCTGGTGATATTTAAAGGAGTAGATTGTATGAAAGGTCGTCGCTGCCAGCAGGGCAATGCCCAGTACACCCATTGGAATATAGAGCTTGCGCAAATAATGGAAGCTGCGCCCGCGGGCATAGCGGAATAAGAGCAATCCAGCGGCAATCACGACCAAAAATAAGCCCAGGCCGACCAATAATTCTATATTCTGCAAAAACAAAAGCAGCATGCCGCCTTCTTCGGATTGCACGGTTCTGCCTGCCTCACGAATGCTTGTCATCAAGGTTTCGCTATTAAAAACCTTCAACAAATAACCGCGATCACTATCCGCAATATGGTCTGGCAGGACGCCGGAATCGATAAATTTCCAAACCTCGTTCTGTAAAATACGGACAACCGGGACCAGATCGGTTTTATCAAGCTCGGTCAGATGGGTGATCAAAGGGTTAATCAGCGTTATCTTGTGGTATTCAATATACAGCGGTATGGAAAAGGAAACGCCGACAAGCACCAGAGCAGATCCGATATAGTAAATGTCTGCTCCGGCTATGAACAACATTGACATTAAAACAGGGGCGAAACTGAAAGCACCGCCAAAATCGGGTTGAATGACAATCAACATCATCGGAATCAGGGCGATCAGCGAAGGAATCACCAGGGAATTGATTTTTTCCATTTCGCGTTCTTTCAGTTCAAGGTATTTGGCTACCAGGATGATTGTGATCAGCTTGGCGAATTCAGATGCCTGGAAACTGACCGGGCCCAGTTTAAACCAGGAGCGGGCGCCGTTAATTCGCGGGGCAAACAAAACAGTAATAATTAACAACAGTAAAATGACGCCATAGGCTGGCAGGGCATATGAGCCCAGCATTTGATAATTGCTGCGCCGAAATACAAGCAGAATAACGATTCCCAGCGCTACCCATACAGTTTGGCGCCACCAGCGCATCTGCCACCAGGCCAAATCCTGACTGACAATGACTTCCTGGCTATAGAGGGTGGTGATGCCGGCGATTATTACAATCGCAATGCTTAGCACCAGAGGTACATCAATCCGCAGCTTTTTTTCCAACATCAGAGACCGCCGTTCCCCTCTGATTGATCGGGAGTATGAGAATCAGAATGCGTCGGCTGATCCACAAAGCCCGGGTCGGCAGCCTGGTTGCCGGTATTCACCGAGGGCAGGGTTTCAAAAATCGGGCGTGGTCGCGGGGCTTTATAATCCTTGAAGGCTTCGTTCAAAATCTGTCCTGCTATGGGAGCGGCCGCTGCCGATCCACCCTGACCATGTTCCACAAAAACGACGACCACTATGGTGTCCTCCGGCGGAGCATCATAGGGCGCGTATCCCACGAACCAGGCGTGCGAACTGGCAGTGCGGCTGCTGCGAGTCTGAGCGGTACCGGTTTTGCCCGCAATCGGGACCTTGTAGATGGACAGGCCTCGCGAAGTTCCGCGGGCCACTACCGCCCGCAAACCGGCTCGAACTGTCGCCAGGCTCTGCGGGGTGATGGGCACTTCTTTAACGCTGCCAGGCATGATGCGTCGTATCAAATGATGGTCAGGATCGCGAATTTCTTTCAGCAAGAAGGGCCGCATCAGCTTGCCGCCGTTGGCAATCGCACCGTAGGCTACCAGCATTTCGATGGGGGTGGTTTGTAAATAACCCTGACCAATTGCCAGGTTCAGGGTGTCACCGTCGTACCAGCGGTTGCCCAGATTGATTTTTTTCCAGCGGGCATCCGGCACCAGGCCCTTGATCTCCCCGGGCAAATCCAGACCGGTTGCCTTGTCCAGACCGAAATTGCGGGCATAGCGGATAATGGGGCGCGAGCCGATATGGTAGCCCAGTTGATAGAAGTACACATTGCAGCTCTGGGCAATAGCGCCTTCGAGGTCATTCGTGCCATGCCCGGCATTCCAGCAGTTATAAATCGCATTCGGCACACCCGGACGGGTCGCCTTTAGGGTATAGCTGCCATAACAGGAATAGCTGGTTTGTGGCGTAATATCGCGCAAGGGCGCATCCTCCAGCGCAGCAAGGGCCACGATTGCCTTGAAAGTGGAGGCCGGCGGAGTTTTGATCTGAATGGCGCGGTTCAGAAAAGCCTTGTGCTGGCGAATCTGATCGAGGTGCTGCATCCGGCGATCCGCATCGCCACTGGACAAAATATTGGGATCGTAGCTGGGGTGGGATACAAGGGCCAGGATCTCGCCGGTGCCGGCGTTCATGGCGATCGCCGTGCCGCGTCGACCGCTGTGAATCAGGGAACGGTAGGCGATTGCCTGCAATTGCCGGTCAATGGACAGAATCAGGTTATTCCCCTGACGGGAATCACTGACTCGTTCCTCCGAATGGATGATCCGGTGTCGCATGATAATCCCGTCGTGTCCTCGCAGCTCGTCATCGTAGTAGGCCTCAATGCCGGCCTTGCCCAGGGTCTGGTAGGCTTCGGCGCGTCCCTTGCGTAAATCAGCGCTGGAAGGAAAGCCGGTATAGCCGGTAACATGCGCAAGAGCCGGCCCCATGGTATAATAGCGGGTGTGACTGGGCACAAAAGCGCCGTAGCTCTCCTGGAACTGAAATGCGGACAAGCGCTCCTGTTCCCGGTGTGTCATGCGACGAATCAATGTGATCGACTCATTGCGTCTGGCGACCTGCTTCCATTTCTTTTTAGACAGGTATTCACGGTACTGACTGAGCGGGCGTCCCATTACCCGACCGAAGCGTTGAATAAACGCCAGGCCATTCTCGTAGCTGTCGAACAAAGCAGGGTAAATGACAAAATCAATAAACTTGATATTCTGGACCAGCGGTTCATCCGATGGTTTGAAGTTGCGATCGTAGATCAAGCCCCGGGGAGCGATAATGAATTCCTTACGACTGACAAACTGTTGCGCTCGTTTACGATTTTCCATGCCCTGTAATAGCTGCAGATTTCCGAGCTGCAGGACCATAATGACACCACTCAACACAATCGCAGAAATGAAGAAGTAGGTGCGTTGCTGAAAGCGACGCTCCAGCCGAAATTCCAGCAGGGAACGAGTCACACATTCTCTCCCTGATGAATACGATAGACCCAGGCCAGCAAAGCAAACCAGATCGGACTAAAAAGGCCGGTATAGATTGCCGGGCCGATGATCGAGTAGGTCGCATTAAACTCTGTCAATAGTCCGTGCAGGGTCCAGACACTGAGGCGAACGAGCAGGGTGACAACCAGCACTAACACAACAATCGGCGCGGAATTGTATTGATCAAAATAATGATTGGATTTGCCGATGGCAAAGGCGGTTAAACTGTAGATCAGGGTATGAATGCCAATCAGCGGAACCACCTCACCGGTTTCGGGTAGTATATACCAGACAATGCCATCTTCCAGTAGTCCGGCAAAAAAGCCAATCCACAGCCCGCTAAACTCGCCCCTGTACAGAGCGAAAAAAATTACCAGTATCAACAGAAAGTCCGGTGCAATCTCGCCGGTATTCATGAACTCAAAATTCAAGCTGAGCAGTTTGACATCATTCAAGAAGTAGGACACCCCCATCCCGAGGGCAATCACAAGTAGCTCCAGCATCATGGTGTGGCTCCCGGAGAATTCTGCAAAGTCCGCCGGGTCGGTTCCTCGCTGGTGCGGTTGTCCTGGACCTCGCGCGGATTTTTTTCCGTTGTTGCAGTATTATTGTTTTGTGGACCGGTCGACTCGCCGGTGGCCGGTTTTTTGACCGGATTTGCTTTTTCGGTGCGAATCGGCAGGTCGGGATAGACCGGTTCGCCAAACTCGGTGATCAGGTTGTCCTCGAGTTTGATATGCTGGTTTTGAATCTCATACCATGTATCCGGGCGTTTCAGGATTACAGACAGATAATCGAGACTGGAGATGGGCGCGAAGGGCTGCACATAAGCCGTGCGAAACTCGTTTTCCCGCTTGCCGGCTTCCGTCACGAAGCCGACCGGTATGCCCTTGGGGAATAGCCCCCCGGCGCCGCTGGTGACTACCATGTGATTTTTTTGTAGTTCTGTGCTGCGGTTGGCAAAGGTCGCCTTGTCCGCTTCGAAATCGCTGGTTAGATAGGTCAGGCGTGCCAGGCCGTATCGATCCGAGTTGCCGCTCAGGATCGCCCATTCGCCCGTATCAACCAGCCGCACTCCCAATCGAAAGGACGGATGCAGCAGCGGCTGCACAATGGCAGTCGTCTCATTAACCGCCACAACCAAACCGACGACGCTGCGAATCAGATTGTTACCGGAATCATGCGACCGGGCGATAACCGGCATTAATGGCTGAATCCCGCTTTTTGAACCCTGACCAATAATGATGCGCGGACTGATTGCATTCAGGCGTACGCCCATCACTTCCGCTTTGACTTCCTTGTATTCCTTGCTCTCTGTGAAACCTAGCGCGTCCCGATAAATTTCATTTTGATGCTGTAATTGCTCGAATTTATCAGATTCCAGTCGGGCTGCTTCCAGTTGTTTTTGCAACTGTTCGTATTTCAGTTTCAATTCCCGGTAGTCGTCGATGTCGGCTATGAAGTCGCCGGTGAAATTGAGTCCCGAATCGAGTACATTGGAAACGCGATCGGCCATTTTGCCAAAAAAACTCAGGCCCTGGGCGAACGGATTGGTGCGCCATAAAATACAAAGGATCGAAAAAGAAATACAAAACCCCAGGCTGATCGCATTCTTGTTACGCGATAGTATATCTGCCAGCATTGAGTTTGGTTCCCGGAACTATGGATTACAGCCCGGAGCGAATATTTCTGAGTTCGTCCAGATACTTACCGGTGCCAAGCACCACGCATGTCAGGGGATTTTCGGCCCTGAAAACCGGAACACCGGTTTCCTTGCTCAGAAATTTATCGAGACCCTTGAGCAGACAGCCGCCACCGGTCATAACGATGCCACGTTCCACAATATCGGCCGCAAGCTCGGGGGGAGTGCGTTCCAGGCTGTTTTTGACGGCCTCCAGGATCGCATCAATCGGCTCTTTCAGGGCCTTGCGAATTTCATTCGCATCGATTTCCAGGGTGCGCGGCAGTCCGCTGATCGCGTCGCGTCCGCGTAACTCCATGACCTCGGTTTTCTTCTCCGGATACGCATTGCCAATGGTCAACTTGACGTCCTCGGCCATCCGTTCCCCGATAACCAGATTGTATTGGGTGCGCAGATAACGAATAATTGCATCGTCGAACTCATCACCGCCAATCCGGATCGAATCGGCGATCACCATACCGCCCAGAGAAATCACGGCAATTTCGGTGGTTCCACCCCCAATATCCACTATCATTGTTCCGGCCGGTTCATGGATGGGTACATTGGCCCCAATGGCGGCCGCCAGGGCCTCTTCAATCATGAAAATTTCACGCGCGCCAGCCTGCTCGGCGGATTCACGCACCGCGCGCCGCTCTACTTCCGTAATACCGGATGGCACTCCGATTACCATGCGCGGTTTTACCAGGGTCGTGCGCTTGTGCACCTTCTGGATGAAGTAGCGAATCATCTTTTCCACCGTCTCAAAGTCGGCGATCACTCCGTCTTTCATTGGACGAATAGCGATAATATCGCCGGGGGTGCGACCGAGCATGCGTTTGGCTTCATGCCCCACCGCCAGCACCTTGCCGGTTGACGATTGGACGGCGACAACGGACGGTTCGGAGAGCACAATCCCCATTCCCTTCACGTGGACGAGTGTGTTGGCTGTCCCCAGGTCGATTCCCATATCGTTGGAGAACATTCCGTATATTTTATCTAGCATATTGCTTCCAGTGTCCAGGCTTTTGTTTTTGTATCGACCGCTTCGAATTGCAAAAGCGACATATTTTATTCCGGTTACTACATTTTACAAAAAGCGCACTCTGTCAAACAACAAACCGACGGCTCACTGTGATTCCAGTTCCTGAATGCGTTTGGCAATAAAATCGTCTTCCCGACCGCTCAATTCCCAGGCTGCCTGCATAAAAAACAAGGCGCTGTTTTGACCGCGCTGCTTGAGGAATATTTCGGCCACCATCCGCGCGCCTTCCACCCGGATGGCCAGATCCTGGTTTTGATCCGATTGTAGTTTACGGGCCTGGTACAGGCTTTGTAAATAGGAGCCAGACTGAAACAGGGCCAGGCACTGTAATAGCTGGACCTGGCCGGTAGTCAGCTGCAGGTAGTGGCGCTGATTTGCCTGATTGCTGGTCTCGGGCGATGCCTCGCCACCGATTGCTTGCGGGCGGGCCGCGAGGATGCGGTCCTGGTCCTTGACTTCGCCGCGCAAGGTGTGCAGGCTGAGGGCCGTCCATTCATACACCGGATACAACCAGTCTGGCAGTTCCTGCACCTGAATGCTGGCCAGGCGTTTCGCCAATTGAGGGTCTGTGCGACCGCTATAGTTCAGATCGCACAGGGTTATGATCAGGCGGGCTGCCTGGTGGGCGGCGTGGGCGGCATCAATGGCCAGGCTGCGGCGCATTTGACGGGCGCACTTCAGGCTCAGGCTGGTCACAGCGGGTGCTTTCTTTTGGCCGGCAATTTGACGAACTGTGGGCAACCAGCCGCGGGCGGTCAGTTGAACCAGATTCTCGCTATTCAAAGGCATATAGACCATTAATTCGAGAAAATCCAGCAGACCAGCCTGATAGGCAATTTGGGCGTCCACGGGGTCTGCCTTGGCCAGTATTTGCACTATTTTACGATTTTCGTGTATTTTGTGCAGCAGATCGGCCGGTTGCTGCTGCTTTTCCAGAACGGCCTGACCAAGTGCCTCGTTTTGATTACTGATCCGATAGAGACTGTCGCCGGATAGTCGATAATACAAATCCGGGGCGTACAACCAGGCAAGCCCGCCGCCGGTAGCAATGAGCAACAGCAGACCCGGAATTTTGAGCCAGCCGAAGTCTCTTTTTTTCTTGCGGCTCGTATGGTGATGGGAATAGAGCATGCGGTCAGACTATTATAAGTCAGCTCAGGTCAAAGGCTTTTTAGGCCAACTGCGTTTTTTCGAGGCCTTGCCTGGATCGATCGCGTACAAAGGCCTTGATCCGGGCCGCATCGGCACACAGAAATACTGCGATGGGTAGCTGAGCGGAAACCGGAACCAGGGCCGCGCCGCTGTCTTGAAAAATAATTTGATCCAGATCTGCAAGTGGATAGGTGAAAACCTGATTTTCACAGAGAATCTGGAATTCATTTGGTTGGAAGCGTAAATTGGCCGGACCGATCCGCTGTAAATGGGCGAAAAAATCCATGCTTAAATTGGAGTAGTGGCTATTACGAGCCAACAGATGTCTTTTATGATCCAAAAGCAGCGTACCTGAAAGCTGCAACAGGTTTACTTGAGATTCCAGGGGCTGCGCCGGTCTGGCGGTTTCGACTCTTGATTGTTTCTGCGGCCAGATTGCAGCCGAGTCTGCGGAGCGCTTGTCCGTGCTGTGGGCTCTTGGCGGGG
>JAGRNA010000232.1 GCA_020441005.1 Leptospiraceae bacterium | reverse complement strand
TGCACGTTCAATCGCCGGATCGGGACTGCTTCTGATTCTGGAGTCGAACGGAAAACGGGCCTGAAACACAGCGCCCGAGCGGCCATCGGGTCGCTCCCGCACGCTGATGCGCCCCTTGTGAATCTGCATCACATGGCGCACAATCGACAGGCCCAGACCTGTGCCCCCCTGCTCCCGGGAACGGGCAGGATCAATCCGATGAAAGCGTCGGAATATCTGGCGGCGCGCCTCGGCGGGGATGCCCGGCCCCTCGTCGATCACTTCAAGAAAAGTCCCCTTCAAACTTTCGAAGCTGCGAATCTGAATCCGGGTCGCCGCCGGCGCATAGCGCGAGGCGTTGCTGATCAGGTTTAAGGCCATGTGTTCCAGCAAAACTGCGTCAGCAAACAGTGCCAGGTCTGAGGGGCAATCAATCGCCAGGCTCTGTTCTTTTTTGGCCAGACTGCCGCTAACCAGTTCGCTGATCTCCTCCCAAAATTCCGCCAATTTCAGCCATTGGGGCCGAAAGGGATAGCTGCCGGACTCGATGGACGAAATATTTACCATGTCGTTGATCAGCGCTTCCATCCGGGCGCTATTTCGCAAGATGGCATCCAGGAACTTTTGATGGGTGAGATCTGTCGTTCGATCACGCAAGGTTTCGGCGTACCCCCGAATACTGGTAACCGGTGTCTTCAATTCATGACTGGCATTCTGTAAAAACTGCTGCCGCTCCTCCTGCAGCTGCCGGTCCTGCGTGCGATCGGTCACGATGAATAACAACAGCTCCATTTGCTCTTCGGCTGCGACCGGATTATAGCGCACCCGGTAGCTTTTTTTTTCACTGCTGATCGTCAAACGCGGATCATGCGGACGTTGCTCCAGCACGCGCATAACAAACTCAAGCAGTTCCGGATGACGGACCACATTATAGTAATATTTCCCTATGGATTGGGGACTGATCAGAGCGGCGTCAATTTCCTCGTTTTGGTACAGGATAAAACCGCGCTGATCAACGCAGAAGACACCATCACGTAATCCCTGCAAAAGGGAATGGAAAAGACCGGCCTGGAGCTGATGTTTATCAATATCCTGACGCACCCGGCGTAAAAATTCTGCCAGATGCGATTCTATATGATACATGGCCATGATCCGGTCGGCGTAATAATCGGGCACCAGAGCCGGAAACTGATCAATGCGTTTTTTTAAACGCCCAATGGAATAGAATAACTGGCGCTCCCAGTACCAGGCACTAAAGGCAATCAAGGCGCTACTAATCGTAAATACCAGAACAAACTGCGCCCAGTTCAAGAACCAGAAGGCAACCACCAGGCCCGGGAAACCGACTATTAGCGCCGCTAAAAAAATTCGCAGTTTCATGGATCCAGTCCTGCCCGGCCCACAAATTCTAAAACAATTTTCAACTGATCCGGACGGAAAAAACAGGTCGCGCGTTGCGCCCCACATCGATGACGCGCATCTTACTCGGGATCATTGGTGAAGCGATATCCCACACCGCGCACGGTTTCGAGGCGCTTTTTTTCTGCGCCCAGTTTTTCACGCAAGCGCTTGATATTTACATCAATAATGCGATCCGAAACATACACATCGCGGCCCCATATACGATCCAGTAACTTATCGCGGGTAAAGGCGATTCTGGGGTTTTCCATAAAAAGCCTGAGCATATCGTATTCAATCATGGTTAAATGCGACGCGTTGCCGGCCACCGTCACGATATGCGCGTCCAGATCCATTTCGATCTGACCGGCCTGGAGCACTCCGCTGCGTTTATGCGATTCGCGGCGACTGGCTCGTCGCAGCACAGCCCGCAGGCGAGCGGTTAATTCGCGGGGCGCAAATGGTTTGCGGATATAATCGTCGGCACCCAGCTCCAGGCACAACACCGCGTCTGTTTCTCCGGAGCGGGCCGTCACCATTAGAACCGGGATATTATGATACACATCCTTTATTTTTTTGCACAAATCCAGCCCGCTAATTCCGGGCAACATAAAATCCAGGATGACCGCATCTGGTGTGTTGCGTTCAATCTTGTTCCAGGCGTCGAGACCGTTTTCCGAGGCCGAGACAACGAAGCCCTCGGCTTCGAGGTTGAAACGGATCACATCACAGATATCCTTTTCATCATCGACGACCAGAATTCGATAGCCCTTGAACTGATTCTCGTCCATTTCAGTCATAAGCACCACAGTCCAGGGCTGTCACGCACACTCAATCTTTTATTCGTCATGCGACGGTTTACAAGGTTTAAAGTTGTATCACAAGAGTGTAACATTCCGGTAACGCCAACAATAAATGGATGACAGGCCAGGGGAAAGTGCGATCTGACCCTGTGCGACTGGAGATGCAGACAGAGTTGAGCGGCCGGGCCCTTTTTCTTGACCGGCGAATCAATCGTCTGACTGGCAAGGCGATTCGACAATGGAATCTGATTGAAGCCGGTGACCGGATATTGGTGGCTGTCAGCGGCGGCAAGGACAGCTATACCATGCTGTACTATATGCTCAAATTTCAGCGCAAGGCGCCGGTGCCTTTTGAAATTGTGGCCATGAACCTCGACCAGGGGCAGCCCGGCTTTAATCCCGATATATTGCCGGCCCTCTTCACTGCCTGGCAAGTGCCGTGGCACATCGAAAAACAGGATACCTATTCTATTGTGACTGAAAAACTGACCGCCGGGACCACAATGTGCTCCCTTTGCAGTCGCTTGCGGCGCGGTATCCTGTATCGCGTGGCGCGCGAAAAAGGCTGCAACAAACTGGCCCTGGGTCATCATCGCGACGATATTCTGCAAACATTTTTGTTAAACGCATTCTACTCCGGCAAACTGGGCAGTATGGCGCCCATCTACCGCAATAAGGACAATGACCTTGATATTATCCGCCCTTTGTACGCCGTGCCCGAGCACTGGATTCAGGAATTTGCAACCTTGCAAGAATGGCCCATCCTGCCCTGTAATCTATGTGGTTCGCAGGATGGTCTCAAGCGCGAGCAAATGGCGCAGCTATTGGAGCAATTGCGAGCGGGCAACCCGCGTATCAAGGACTCCCTGTTTGCCGCCCTGGGCAATATTCACACCGGCGAAATGCTCGATCAAAGATTGTTGCCCGGCGCCGGTCCCAATCGACGCCAGCTTGACCTTCCCGTCGACCAGGCAAACCCGATCTAAAACTGGCTGCTGCGGAAAGGGAATCGGCCGCTAAAATCCTGGAGTCCGATTTCAAACTGATTCATAATCAGCAGACGGTCCTCGCTATGGGTAGAAGCCTGCTCTCCCTCCACACGCCGGTCCTCCTGGACCAGGATACGAAACTCCTCCGGCATGCGTAAACCGACGCGCTGATCGACCACCTTGTAGTCGGCTCGACTGACAGTCTGCGCAATTTGAACAACACCGTTATGCGACTGCTGGCCCTGGATTTCCAAACTGGTATAACCGCTATCAGCCTTGCGCTCCGTTTGTCCATCATCCAGCACAACCTGGCCCTGAATTTCCTGGGCCGGATAGATTTCCCAAAGCAGCGGCTTTTGCAAGCCCTCGCGCGTAGATTGCACGGTCGGCCAAACTGGCAAAGCCGTGCCCGCGCGCACAAACAGGGGATAATAGCCTGGTTCCACCTGCAACTGGATGCGTCGGTCACCACGGTACAGTTTGCCGGTTTCGTACTCAAACCAGTCACCGGGCGGCAACTCCACAGTGCGCACGCGCTGTCCGGCTTGCAACACTGGCGCGGCCAGCAGGGCTGAACCGAGCATGAATTGATCACCAATATGAGCCTGCGACCAATCAGGAAACTCATAGAATAGGGGTCGCACTACCGGCGCACCGCTGCTATGGCTTTGACAAAAGAGGGTATATAAGTAGGGCATCAGACGGTAGCGACGGCGCACATGCTTGCGCGCAATTGCCAGCACGCGGGGACCATAGCTCCAGGGATCCTGCTCATAAGAAAACAGGGCTGTGTGGATGCGAAAAAAGGGCATCAGGGAACCCAGCTCCAGCCAGCGTGCAAATAATTCCGGCTTGCGGCGAATTTTTAGCGCCTTGAAGAGGCCCGGCAGGGGCATGTCACCCGAGAAGCCGCCCACATCGGCGCCGCAAAATGGCATACCACTGAGGCCCAGGTTGAGCACCATCGAGAGATTCTCGTGCAGGTGCTGCCAGGTAGACTGATTATCCCCCGTCCAGATCGCCGCCAGGGACTGCATGGTACAGGTGGCTGAACGAGTCAGTATAAAAGGTCGTTGATCCGGCCGGAAACGGGCGAAGGCCTCGCGCGTGGCCCTGGCCTGCAAATTGGCATACAAATTGCGCAGCTTGAGATGACTGCCGCCGGCATGCTCAATACCCTGAGCGAAAGGATCATAGCGCCGACCTACAAATAGCACCGGGTCATTCATGTCATTCCAGATGCCGCTGACCCCATTTTCAAAAAGGACTGCGTGTTGCCGGGCCCACCAATGACGGGCAGCGCGGCTGCTAAAATCCGCAAAGACAGTTTTTCCGGGCCATACCCGACCTACAAAATTGGAACCATCACTCTGCTTGCAACAA
Source organism: Leptospiraceae bacterium (assembly GCA_020441005.1). Lineage (GTDB taxonomy): Bacteria > Spirochaetota > Leptospiria > Leptospirales > Leptonemataceae > JAGRNA01. The sequence continues at coordinate 5,296 of JAGRNA010000232.1, read as the reverse complement.
TGCCCCTCGGCGACACATTCTGCGTATACAGAATAGTTCTCGGCTTTGGCAATCCCCGGGTCCAGGATGGCCACGGAATGAAATCCAAGCCTTGCCAGCTCCGCGTTCATGGATGCCGGGTCGGGAAAGGTGCGCTCATTCCAGGTAAAGACCCGGTAACGATTCATATAGTGAATATCGAGGTGGATCGCATCCGCTGGTACGCCATGCTCGCGATAGGAACGGGCCACCGCCAGTACCCGTTCCTGTGTTTTATAAGACCAGCGCGACTGGTGCAAGCCCAGCGACCACAAAGGCGGTAAGGCCGGACGTTCCGTAATAGCGGTGAATTGTTCCATGATCTGCGCCGGGCTGCCGCTAAAAAAAAGCAGATCCCAGTTGCATTGCTGTCGCCCGATGGGCTGCACCTGTAGTTGCAAATCTAGCGATGCGTCGCTGACCGGACGGCGAACGTTGATGCTCCACGGATAGGTGCTGTTGATCAGGACTGCAAAATACTGGTTGGCGCGCCGTACCAGACAAAAGGGAAAGCTGGAATAAGTGCGCCCGGTGTAACTATAAAGTATATTATCATAATTGAGCAACTCAAAACGGCTCTGGTTGCGATCAATGCCGCCGTCGGCGGCGCCAAAGCCAAAAATCTGATCTTTGGCCTGTAACTCCAGGGTCCATCCGGCTTCGTCATAAACGCCGGCTTGCAAATGTCCCATCAGCTGTAAATCACGAGCCAATGTAATTTTGAAACGGCCGGTAGGCGGGTTGAAATTCAGCTTCAGGTTCCGATAGCCGGCCCGCAGCATGCCCTCGGTATCGCGCTGCGTACTGAGTCGGTTCAGTCTGGTGGCTCGCAGAAACGCATTATCCCGGCTGTCGGACTCGCCCAGCTGTTCTAACTGCAAGCGCAACACGGAGGTCTGATAGTGACTTACAAGAACAGATATTGCGTGCGTATCCGACACTGTTTGACTCAATCCCGTGTTCTGAGGCAGGATTCGATAGTGTTGCTGAGTGGCAACAGTTTCTAAAACACCCGGCTGCAGCGGCCCCTGAGAACAGCTTGCGCTTTCATCCTGACTACTTAAAAAAGGGGGTGCTGAATCCCGATGCGACCTGAGTGTGGTTGCATGCAGAAGGTACTGGTTGTCATACCAGCCCATAACGAAGCCGAGACAATTGCCGAGGTTGTGGAGCGCACCCTGGCCTACGCTGATGTCAGCGTTACCGATGATGGCAGCCGGGACAGTACGCCGGCCATTCTGGAACGGCTGCTGAAAGAATCCGACCAGGGGCGCTTTGCGCACAAGCTGCACGTCATCACGCATCCCCGAGCCACCCATATACCCCAGGGAATTCAGGACGGCATGCGCTATGCTACCGGAAAGTCGTATGACTGGGTTATCACAATGGATGCCGGTTTGTCGCATGATCCGGACGCCCTGCCCGCTTTTCTGGCTGCGGATGCCCGTTGGGATGTCGTGATCGGCAGCCGCCAGAAGGTGGAAAATGTGCCCGCTTATCGGCGGCTGATTTCCTGGATGGCCGCCCGGGTCGTAAACTATGCCTTGAGCCCAGGTTATTTCAACCTGTTCGGACCGGGACTGCGGGACTGTACTAGCGGTTATCGGCGTTACTCGGCGCGTGCGGCCCGTCTGATTGCCCGCAGCCAGCTGGAATCCCGGGCTTTTGATTTTCATATGGAGGCCCTGGCCTTGTGTTGTCGGCAACAAATGAAAGCCACGGAAATCCCGATTCACTATGTATTTAGCAACTCGTCCTTTAACAGCCGGGTTCTCAAGCAAGCCATGCGCTTTGGACTACATCTGATTGCTACCAAATCGCGAAAAACCGACGCCGCCTGAACACCGGGAGTCGTTCCAAATCAAGCATCAGCCAGCCACTTGCAGCATGACTCCCGCGCAAAAAAATGATTCTAGAAGGTTGCTGCAGCAGCCTGTGAAAGCTATACTCGCGCGCCTGAACCGCTGGTCCCGCTGGCACTATCTGGCACTGGCACTAGCTTTTTATCTTGTGGCCTACGGCATCGAATGGGCGCGCTACGACTGGAATCCGTCCATTGTATTTCATTTTGGTCACTACTACGTGGAGCAAAACCCGAACTGGACGCCGGCGGGAGCCATCCGCTTGCTCGGCAATGAACAGCATGGCGGTAATGGATACGATGGTCAAATTTTTTATTACTTTGCTCGCAGCCTGATCGAGCCCGGTCAGTGGCCGCGCGGCTTTAGCATGGCCTACCGGGCGCCGCGCATCGCCCTGCCGCTCCTGACGGCCCCCTTTGCGCTGCTGGGTAACCAGGCGCTGGTGACTGGATTCTATCTAGTCCAGATGGGACTGTTTTTAGCCAGTCTGGTGTGCCTGCTGGACTTGCTGCCAGCGGAGCGACGCTATCTGGGACTACTGTATATTGCTTCCCCCTTTGCACTCCGCGCCAACCTGCTGATGGTCACCGATAGCACGGCCCTGGCCCTGGTGTTGATCGGATTGCATTTCTGGAGCAAGGCTCGGCCTGGTCCGGCCAGACTCGGCGGCGCCTGGCTAGCATTTAGCCTGGCAATTCTAGCCAAGGAATCGGCCCTGTTTTTACTCTTTCCCCTGGGACTTTGGGCCCTGGTGCGCCTCGATCTGGTGAAAAGCTTTATTCTTGTGGCCAGTCTGCTGCCCATGTTGGTGTGGCAAATCTACCTGCGCGAAGCCCAGGGAATGGTGCCAGCCAACATTCTGGGGGTTTTTATCGCCCCCTTGCAAGGAATCACCGGACTCGGTCTGGAGGCCCTGCAAATTGTTACCAGGTCCGCTAGTCCACTAGCGCTTTTATTGGGTCTGGCGCGGTTAGCGGCGCGTCTGTTGCTGGTATTGATCCTGCTTGGCAGTCTGATCCTGATTCTGGGCACAAGGGGCCCGGATGCTGCCTGGCACTGGCGGCTGGCGGCCTTTTTTGCGGCGCTATCGATCGTCTTTGCCGATCACTTTTATTTTTGGGGCGTCTTTGACAACATCGGCCGAATGTTTACCATGCTGTTGGCGGCCCTGATCCTGTGGCAGGCAGAGCGGGAGCAGCCCATCAGCCCCCTGTTTGGAATGCTGGGCCTGGCTTGCCTTTTTTTGAGTTCGCTTTTATTTCTTAGAATGGCCTTTCTAACCCCGGTAATGCCCTATGATACCTGGACCAACCCGGTTCATGAGCAATCATCCGGGACCCGGCTGCGCCTGGATCCCCTCAAGCCTGGTCTAAACCCGGCATTGTAATGAACAAGAAGATGAAAATGAAAACTCGCTCCCGGAAATTGTATACCCTTATAGCTGGTCTGACTAGCCTGGTCCTGACCGGATTTCTGGCTACACAACCGCTTTTTTCGGATGTCCATGCCCGCGAAATGAATGCTGTTTTCGACCAACTCCAGGGCCGGATCCAAAAAATCACGCTGCCGAACGGACTGCGCCTGATTTTACTGCAGCAGCACTACGCCCCGACAGTAGCGGCATATATCAAGTTCCAGGCCGGCTCAGCGGATGAAACCCCGTCCAGTTTCGGCGTCGCTCATATGCTGGAGCATATGCTATTCAAGGGCACGCGTCTGGTCGGCACACGCGACTGGTCACGGGAATCCAAATACCATTGGCAGAGCATTGCCTGGATGCGTGAACTGGATCAATATCGCCACAAACGAGACACCATATTAGCCCAATCGCCCGCCACGAACGAACAGACCGGCGAATTGGCCGGGCTTGATCAGCATATTCGCACCCTGGAGCGCCGGCTGGCTCAATTGCAGCAGCAGTCCCGCATCTATGTGATCCCGGAAGAGGATTCGCAGCTTTATTCCATGCATGGCCAAAAGGGCTACAATGCCTATACGATGTCTGATTTGACCAATTATCAAATCGAGCTACCGTCCAACCGCCTGGAAGTGTGGGCCCGGATTGAATCCGATCGCCTGGAGAATGCTGTCCTGCGCGACTTTTATCCGGAAAGAAATGTAGTCGCCTCCGAGCGACGCATGCGTTTTTCCAATAGCCCGGTCCGGGCCCTCTTCGAACAAATGCTGGAGCAGGTGTATCCCACCGGCCATCCCTACGCTCATTCCGTGATTGGTCCTATGCCCAGCATTCAGTACTTAAACTATGATAAAGCCATGCGTTTTTACCGCGACTACTATGCGCCGAATAATTCGGTCATTGCCCTGGTCGGTGAATTCAATCAGCCGGCAACGATCGAACTGGTGCGCCGCTACTTTGGCAAACTGGAGGCCCGGACTGTTGCCCCGCGGGGCAAACCGCCGGCCGTAGATCGACGCGCCCGCCAGATTACGATGCACCATCCAGGCCAGCCCGTCCTGGTTCTGGCCTGGTTGAAGCCGCCTATGCCCGACCCGGCGGACGCCACCATTGAGCTATTGGGCGAAATACTGGCGGATGGTCGAGAATCGCGCTTGTACCAGCGCCTGGTGGTCCAGGAAAAACTGGCCAGCGCAGTCAGCGCCTACAACGGCTACCCGGGCGAGCGCTACACAAATCTGTTTTTAATCCAGATCCAAAGCCTGCAATACGAGAACTATGATCAAATCGCAGCGGTTGTACAACAGGAAATTGATCGAATCCGGTCCTCAGGAGTCCAAAAAGAAGAAGTGGAGCGCGTTCGTCAAAAGGCGAAAGCCGAATTGATTTATCAGCTACGCTCCAACAGCTTTTTGGCTGATCAGCTTTCGTACAGCGAAATTCAGTTCGGTGATTATAAAACCTTCTTCTCTTATTACAGCCAGATCGATCGCATCCAGCCAGAGTCTTTCAGCGCTATTGCCACCCGGTATCTGAGCGGAGAACAGCGCATCGAAGGACGCATTCTGCCTCCTGAAAAACAAAACGAGAGCCATTGAAAGTCAGACCACACCCTGGCAGGTACACCATGAAAATCATACAACACCCCGGACGCACCCTGATTCTTTTGACCCTTGGACTGATTGCCTTTGGCTCCAGCACCGCCAGGGAAAAAGAACCAGCCGGTAGTTCCATCCTGACCGGTCTGGACTTCCAGCCCCTGGAACTTTCCTTCGCTCCGATTCAAAAAGAGAACACTGCCTACGGTCGACTCTATAGCCTGGATGATCAAGCCCTGCCCATTATGGATTTGAGTATCATTTTACCAGGCAAGGGGTTGGCGAATGAAAGTATTGATCAGGCCGGCCGACTGAAACTGACCCTGCAACTCTTAAAAGAAGGCGGTGCCGGCGGGCGTAGCGGCACAGATATTGCCCATGATCTGGCCAGCCGCGGGTCC
>JAGRNA010000231.1 GCA_020441005.1 Leptospiraceae bacterium | reverse complement strand
CGGGGGATTTTTTTGTTGTTCCAGGCGCCGGATTTCAGGCTGGCGGAGCTGCGCGTCTTCTGACCCAGGCTGGCCTGTTTTTGCCACCCGGCGTCGGGCTGCTGCAAACCGCACTCCAGGTGTTGCAATTGCCTTTGACAGCGCTTGCAACGATTGATATGCTGTCTATCCAGGGGTCGTAGCAGGGCAATCCCCAGGCTGTAATTCATCAGGGCTGTGTCATCAGGACAGACCATATAGATTATTTTCGGCTTTCATTGGCTTTCGGCCCGGATTATTCTGCCCTGATAGCGTATCCGCACTTCAAAAAAACATGGCAATCCAGGTACTACTTGTCGAAGACGATCTTGATATGCAGCAGTGGGTCGAGCAGGTGCTGCCCCGGCAGGACTACCAATTGCAAATCGTCGGTGATGTCGCCGCCGCGCGTCTGTATCTGGCTGAAACGGTCCCGGATATATTGCTTTTAGATATTAATTTGCCGGATGGCAATGGGCTGGAACTTCTGGCCGAAATCAATCAGTCTGCGACAAGCCCCATGCCCGTCCTGATTTTAAGTGCCCTGGATCAGGAGGCTGTGATTGTAACAGCTCTGGAGTGTGGTGCCGACGATTATGTGATCAAACCCTGTTCCGTGCAGATTCTGGTGGCTCGCATGGATGCACTGTTACGGAGAGTCAAGTTTGCAACAGATTCGGATGAGGCGGCTCGTCTGCTGGAATATGAAGGCCTACGCGTCGATTGCGATGCTGTCCAGGTTGATTACAAGGGTTTGCGCATTAAACTGACGAAAAGCGAGTTTCGGGTATTGGCCGAGTTTTGTCGCAAACCAACCGTGGTTTTTACCAGATCGCAATTGGCGGTCGTGGTACACGGGGAAGGCGCCCCTTCGACGACCCGTTCTATTGATGTGATGATCGCAACTCTGCGGCGCAAAATGGGTCCTTTGGCGGAATGGATACAGACGGTACGGGGGATCGGATACAAACTGGAAAAAAGCGACTAAAACAAGCCCGGACTATTTTTTACCGATTTCCGTTACCTTGATTTTTTTCTTGATTTTCCAGTTGCGAAAAGGGGCCAGCGCTTGCACTCGCTCCTCGGGGATATAGAAGAGCCGGTCGCCATATTTGGCCAGAATTCCGTTGTAGTGGGCGTATTTGGTCTTGTGGTTGATGGAACCGATTTCCTTGACATCATTCCAGTTCTCACAGGTTTTTAGTACAGGGACGTGTCGCAGGTGTAGTTCTTTTATGGTCCCGTCATTGACTGAATCTTTGAGTATTTTTTCCCACTGCATAACGCTAAACCTGTCTACAGGCTACTATCTGCCTGTAAACCACAAATCTTTATTCCAAATCGCTCAAAAAAGCCCGGTAGGCGGCGGCATCCATTAATTTTTCGAGGCTGGCGGTATCAAAGTCGCTCACCCGCACAAGCCAGCACTCATATGGGGCCTGATTGACTTTTTCGGGTGTTTCCAGTATAGCATTATTAACGGCTTCAATTTTTCCGCTTAAGGGGGCGTACAATTCCTCGACTGCCTTGACGGACTCGATTGTGCCCAGGCTGTCGTCTTCCTGAAAATCAGAGCCGACCTCTTGTAAATCGAGATACACAATATCGCCCAGTGAATGCTGAGCGTAATCACTAATGCCGATCAGGGCTGACGAGTCGCCCTCCGGTTTTACCCATTCGTGTTTGCTTGAGTAGTATAAGCCTTCGATCACAGTGGACATAATATGACCATCCTTGTTCAGGACTTGATTCTGTCATTTTGAAAACAGCAAGCTGGAGGGAGCAGAGTTCCAGCGCTTTCGTCGCGCTGCACTATCGTAATGGCAGCCTGGTGGCGAATCTGATCAAAAGGCAGGAGCGCGATGCAGGGGGCCGTTCATTTGCAAGCCGGATCGATTCCGGCGACGTACTGCTGGACCACTTTCAGGGCCGGCGCGACTGATGAGCCGGCAAAACCGCTGATCTTCGTGTTGTCAATTTTTTCCAGGTAGCTCTGCAACATGGGAGCGGCCAGCGGTCGGTAACTCCAATGCCACTTTTCTTCCTCGTAGCCCGGACGCCCGGTTTGCTTGCTGGTATATGGTTGGCAGAAGCCGTACGCCGCGGCATTTTGAATCAGCCATGTATAGATCTTTTTGCCATGACCGCTTGCGAAATAGGAGTTAGTGAGATTGACCAGATCGATATCTGTTCCCCAGTGGTGGCGGGATGTGCCCGGCATGGAGCTGTAACGCAGGCTGGCTAGCGCTCTTTGGCCAGGATCCGGGAACTGCAGGTTTAATTTTTGGCCGCCAACCAGGCGTTGGCCGCTCCACTTCCCTTCCCAGATCCGTTTTTGATCGTAAAAGTTGCGACCGGCAGAGACGATCGTCAGTTTGATGCCCTGTTTCAGGGCCGCGGCATACATTTCCTGAAAGGCCTTGTAGGCTGTTTGGTTCATGTACATTCCCGCCCGGCTGGCGTAACGAGCATCAATTTTACGAAAGCGTTGCTGGTGTTGTTCGAAGTAGACCTTGCCGATTAACTCCTGCTCGGAAAACTGGGGGGCGCTGTCAATAGTGGCCGGACTACAGGTCAGGGCGATCAGAATCGCAGCTGCCAAAGCCGTATAACCTAACGGACGACAAGGTCCGAGTGACCAGGCCGGAGCGCCGGGTTTTCTATCAGCCAGGGCCGGGTGACGCGGTTTCAGGAACATCTGTGTCAGTAGTCAGCGGCAGGGGATTTGTCAACACCAAACTCTGCTTGCAAAAATGAATGCGATCAATTCATTGGGGGGCAACTGATTTGCCAGGCGTAAACCGGGCCGGTATCAGTCAGATCTGCAATGGGCGCCAGCGGCATGCATAGAAAAGACATTCTTGTCGTTGATGACGAACAGAGTCAATTACTGGTTTTGCAGCGTTTTTTACAGGCCTCCGGTTTTCATGTTCGTTCGGCGGGCGATGGCGAGAGTGCCCTGGCTCTGTTGCAGGCGGATCCTTCCACCGTGTTGATGCTGGATTTAAAAATGCCCGGCATGGGTGGCCAGGCCCTGATTGATGCCGTCCAGGCCCTGCCGATAGTGCAGCCGGTGATACTGGTCATGACAGCCAGCGATGATGCTTCAACGATCATCGGAACCATGAAAAAAGGGGTCTATGATTACCTGATCAAGCCCATCAAGCGGCAGGATTTGTTATTCCGGGTCGAGCGGGCTTTTGCCCATTTTCACACGGAGTATGTGCTGGCGCAAATCGAGCAGGAAAAGCTGCTAAAGCTTGAGCAGCAGCAGAAGTGGACGCAGTATCTCGGGGAACTGCAGCGTCGTCCCGCCCACAAGCAGCAAATATTCAAGAATTTACATACCAATTTTAACCAGGGCGGCGGCTTTGGGGCCCTGATTTCGCTAATGGAGTTTGTGGTTGCAGACGCCAAAGAAGAGCAGGGTCTTTTTGTGTATCGGGTCGATCCGGAAATTCACCGCGACATGCGCCGGAATCTGGATTTTGCGGCTCGCATCATGAATCATTTTCATAAGCTTGATGCCCTGGAATCGGGTCCATTGAAAGGGGCAACTGGCACGGTGGCCGATTTCTATGCTGTACTGGCTCGGGTCTGCGCGGAATTGAAACCTTATGCGGATCTGGATCAGAGTCGCATTTTGCTCAACGATCCCTCGGCCGGACTGGGACGCCACACGATCTATTGGGACCGCGAGCTGTTCTATCAGTGCATTTATGAGGTGATCATCAATGCCCTGAAATTTTCGCCCCCGGAATCAGAGATTGTGGTGCTGCTTAAAATTGTAGGCGATCATGTGGTTTTGAATGTGCTGAATCCGCCGCCTCTCAACCCCATGGGCGAATCGCCGGTGATCCCCCAGGACGCCTGGCACTTGCTCAAGGAGCCCTTCTTCCGCATACACAAGCATCTAAACGAGAAATACAATACGATGGACTTTGGTCTCGGTCTGCCCCTGGTCGATCAAACAATGCGACGCTATAAGGGTAGCCTGGAAATAGGAACCCTGAGCGATCATGCCAGCAATGCGGACGGCGTTACGCGGGTGATTAGCGTTGAATTGGGACTGCCTCTGAGCGACTAATCCGATGCCAAATGAGCCGGGCGGGCGATTGCATCGCACCGGCGGGGCCAGACCGGTTCGAGTTTCTTTTTTTGGTTGCCAGGGCTGTCCAGTTTGCAAAGATTTTGCGGTATTTTGTAGTATAGAACGGGCGCCAGCGCGGTCGATCATACAATAGGCTTTGGCCGCCGGCAGCAACTTTTTGTTACAGGCAAACGTCCAAATACGGGATGAAGGCGGGATTATACAACATGGTAAACAAAAGCAGCGTTAGATCAACAGTATTGCTGGCAGCGGCCCTCTGGTTTTTGGCGGTGCCCGGGGTGGGTTGCCAGTCCGAGGGTGATTCAGAAGAGGATACAACGGCCGCTCTTTTGGTTTTGCTACAAGGCTTTGTGGATAATTATAATGGCACCATCACCCAGGGCAGCGTGACCTGGATGAAGTGCGCGCAGGGCCAGGTCTGGAATGCCGGCTTGAACAATTGCGCCGGGACAGGCGGCGGGACCACCTATGGGGCCCTCAGCCTGCAGTTTTGCTCGGTATTGACCGGCAATTATGCTGATTGTACCAACTCGGATACGGTCACCCCGACCGCTACATCCGGACCGGCTTACGATAGTTGCAACAATCTGTCCTTTGCCGGCTATTCTGACTGGCGCCTGCCTTCCAAAGCCGAACTGGAGACCCTCGTGGCTAATCTGAATCGCAGCGCTTTTCTGTACGCCTTTCCGGAAACTCCGGATGACAAGTTGTTTTGGTCCGGAACGGGCAACGCCGATCAAAGCGACGGGTCCGAGGCTTATGGGGTAAATTTTTCCGAGAGCAAGTTCGGCGAAACAGAAATCGCGACCAAAGACTCGGTCAAGTACGTGCGCTGTGTCCGCTGATGGCAACCGGCGCAAAAGCAATCCTGTCCGCGCAGCAATCCTTTCGAGAGCAGTGTGATGGTGCCGGGCTGGATTGAGGGAGGAGCCGACCAGGTCATCGGCGTATAACGCTGTCACCCAGGTAAGCGATTGGCGATTTTAGCATGTCCCCACAGGAAATCAGCTCCTCATCCACGGTCGATGCAATCCCGGCAGCGGAACGGCGCGTGTTGCAATACATCGTCTTTCATAGTTTGCGTCGAGCCCTGGAGCAAATTAATGATAGCGAGCTGCCATCGGAACAGGAACTGGAAGCCATATTGATCGATACCATCTCGCTTTTACCCCGGCTGGGAGCTCGCAAAGGGCATCAAAGCGGAAAAATCGAATTGTACTGGTTTCAGGCCAATTTAGAAATTACTGGTGCTGATCCACGTAGTAGCAAGGCCAGCGGACAGCCTGATACGGATCCGATACGACTTCTGTTTGACATCCAGCCAGCCATGGATTCCCTTCGCATAGTCTGGCAGGATTATCTGAAATACAGACAATCCTGAATGTGCCAGACTGATTTCGGATCGGTAGGCCCCCATATGAAGCGTATCCTGTTTTTAACCCTGGCTGTTTTGTTTCTATTAGCAGCCGTATCGACCATTACCCTTTGCTCCCTGGGGCAGGCATTGCCTGATGGCCGGGCAGGCGAAAAAGCCGAAGCGTTGGCGGACCGCATCGAAAATGCGATCAATAAAGACGCCTGGGATAAAACCGCCGCTGTTTCGTTTGTGTTTAGCAAACGCAATAATCGACACTTTCGTGACAAAAAACGGGATCTGGTAGAAGTGGAGTGGGGCGAGGATCCGGTTTATAAGGTTCAGTATTCCAATCAGGATCGCAGCAAGTTCCTGGCCTGGCAGGGCACAGATCGTCTGGAGGGACAGGACGCCGCTGATTTACTCGATCAGGCTGTTAAATACCACACGAATGACTATTTTTGGCTGAACCCATATAGCATGCTGCGGGCTCCAGGTACAGTCCGCAAGTTGGTTGGTGAGCAAGCCCTGCTATTGACCTTTCAAAGCGGGGGCGTGACCCCCGGCGATTCCTATTTGATCATTACTGACGAGAATGGCTTGCCCCGGCGCTGGCAAATGTGGGTATCGATTATTCCCATTGATGGTATTGAATGGCAATGCACCGAATGGGTGACAAGCGATACCGGGGCCAAACTGAACCTGCAAAATGTGGGCAGTCTGGCTACGATTGGTCTGGACCAGGTCCGGACCTGGAGTGCCTATCCAGGTAAAAATGAGGATCGCTTTGCGGAACTTCTGCCGTTACTGGAAGCACGGGAGTAGAAAGTGTTTGATTTTTTCATCTGGCTGGTACTTTTCCTGATCATCGCCGGCATTGTCCTGGTATTGTGCTATTGGGTGCATCTGTTTACTACGCGCGACAACTATGAGCGTACAGAGCTGATCGATTTTTACAATATCATTATGGGCGAACTGACTCGCTTGACGGGTGAGCGCTTTCAATTTGGATCCGGCCTCGCACTGCTTGCCGGGGCGGGTATGGCCTGGCTGTTGACATTGTTTGGGGGCTGGATTTCTCCCGCTGTGGCCGCGGTTCCGGACTATGCCAGCGATCTGGCCACAAACTACTTTTTTCAATCGATATTGTTCATCGGGGTGTTACACCTGATGTGGCCGGCGCTACAGGATTATGCCTGGGATTCGCCGGGCGGTGGCGGCGGTATTGCCGCCCAGATGCTGTCTCAGGAGGTGCCCTTTATGTTTACCCTGGGCAGCGGCCTTGCGGCCATGAATTTAATGAACTGGGGTGTCTATCACCAGATGAATTTTCTGGTGGTCCTGTTGAACGTCCTTAGTTGTGCCATTTATGCCGGCTACCGGGTTTTTCAGTATAATCCAGAGGCGAATCGTGATTACAATGACTGGCAGGGTGGGTCAGCCGATTCCGGCGAATCTTATGACTGGCAGCCTGATGAGCGCAGTGAATACGGACAAGATGATCTGAATTATAGCGATATTGACGATCCGGAAGACTATCGTAACTATGACCCGGGCGAGCTGGATCGGGACGCGCCGCCAGTGTAGGCTGGCCTGGTGCAACCGCTTGCGAGTATGACGAATCTCTCTGTAAACCTGAATAAAATTGCATGGTTGCGCAATGCAAGACCGCTGGATTACCCTTCCGTGCTGCTGGCTGCTCAAACGGCAATTGAGCATGGCGCGCAGGGCATTACGGTTCATCCGCGGCCGGATGAACGTCACATCCGTCAAAGTGATGTGCTTGATCTGGCGGATCTACTCACCGATTGGTCCGCAATAGAATTCAACATAGAAGGCAACCCTTTTGAGGGTCACTATCTGGAACTGGTCGAAAAGGTTCGTCCGGTGCAATGCACGCTGGTTCCAGATGCTGTGGATGCCGCAACGTCTAACAGCGGCTGGAAACTGTCCCAAAAATCTCTGCTCACTGAACTGGCCGGCATCATCCATCAGCTACACAGCCTGGGATGCCGGGTCTCTCTATTTATGGACGCCGGCAGTCCGGAACTGGAAATTGTCGAGGGACTCGGCGCCGACCGGATCGAAATTTATACGGAGCCGTGGGCCAGCGCTTTTGGCCGCCCGGAAGCGGAGGCACAACTGGCGCTCTGCAAAGCTACTCTGGATCAGGCAACTGAACTGGGTCTGGTGGTCAATGCCGGACATGATTTAAGCCGCCAGAATTTGCCGGCTTTCCTGACAGCCTTGCCTGCTATTGCCGAGGTTTCGATTGGACATGCACTTGTCGCCGATGCTGTATTTATGGGGTTGGCCGGGTCAGTTGAATCCTATCTGCAAATTTGTAAAAATCCTGAATCATTTGTAGACCCTGCATAGCGCTATTCAAATTGCTGGGTGTCGAGTGCAATCCGCGCCGGACTGTCGGCCGATATTTGTTTCTTTTCCAGCTGGTATAGACGGACTCGTATAGATTCAACCAGGGATTAGAAAAAGTCGGCTGCAAAAGCGGTGGCAGTGCGGGTGCTTCAATTTCGTGCAGATCCCGAAATCCGCTGTACAGCCGGGACTCCCGGGCTTCAAAAAAGCGCTGACCACTGTTACTGCTTTCGATTCGTCCAGCAGCAAAATCGAGTTCAATTTGAAATTCGAAATAAGAACGCTGACCGCCGCACTCCAGGCTGGCCAGGACTTCCGGGTACTGCAGATCAAGCCATGCGGTTGTTTCGACAGCTGGATTTTCGATACTCGTCTGCATGCGTCCGCGTACAGCAACCGGGGGGCCGGCATACCATTGCAAGAGGTCCAGCCAGTGAATACCATCATGCAATAAAGGACCTTCCCGGCTGCCAATGGCCGGGCCGCCCACGCCGAGTACGCGTCCGCGAATAGCTCGCAGCGGACCGAATTCTTTTTGATCCACCAAATGTTTGATTTTGATGTATCCGGGATGGTACCGACGTTCAAAGTTCAGCCAAATTTGGCAGCCAAAGCGGCGGGCCAGTTTCAAAAGCCCGGCTGCCTCGGCGTAGTCCAGTGCCAGCGGTTTCTCAATTACCAGTGATCGAATACCGCAATGGATTGCGGCAGTTGCGATGCGGGAATGTGATTCAGTCCAGGAACCAATTACCAACAAATCGAGCGGTCGGGCTGCCTGGCGACGCAGCAGGCGGCGGTAATCGGTATCCCAAAGGGCGGCTGGCAGTTTGTCTCGGGCCAGACGCAACCTGATGGGGTCCAGATCGCATAAAGCTTCGATTTGAAAAACAGTCCTTTGGTAAATGTGATTGAATTGCCGCATGGCACCGCTGTGGGTGCAGGGTTTGTAACGCAAGGGGTCTTCTTCGAGTAAGGTTGTTATGCGGCCAAGACCGATAATTCCGACCCGCATGCTAGCGCCGGCTTTTCATCCAGAGATCATAGCCCATTCTGACGGCCCGCAGTCCCAGCCAGCCGCCGATTCCCCACAGGATTCCGCCCAGAACCAGTGAAAAAAATATCCGCAGACCGCCGTCCATGAAGAAATAGAACAGGCTGACAGGCATGTCCAGTAACATCAGCGACTGGCAATCATCGGGACAGCTGAGGCTGGTCACAGAAATCCGGCTGAACCACATCATCGTGTGCATCAAAAAGCCGCTCAACGCACCGGGTAGAAAATCTGGATCGTCAAAGGCTACTGGCATGGCAAAGCCCTTTCTGTCTGCCGGCCGGCCGGTGTCTATACTTTTGTATTTGACCGGTTACCAGAGCGCTGGATGATGCCCCTGACGGGGACTTAGCTCAGCTGGGAGAGCATCTGATTTGCATTCAGAAGGTCATCGGTTCGATCCCGATAGTCTCCAAAAAGACACCCCGCCCGATTTATTGGCCACCGGCCCCCGCAAGCGCTGCTCCGGAGGGAATGGCCCCTTTTTTTGACCTTCCAGTTTGTCTTGAAAGCCTAACGCGTATGTCGCATATGGACCGGGCGACGTCCCGCTCCTGACATGAAGCACCTGCGCAAAGCTCTCTACGACATCCTGGTCCAGTCGCTCAACACCGAGCAGATGAACCATCTGGGTCGCGAAGTCGACCCGGAGTTCAATGTGTATGAGTTCTCCGGCTTCGGGGACAAGATCGTGATTCCGCGCAAAGTCGCGGCCGACTGCATCATCCAGTACTTCAACACCGAAGAGAAATTGCTGGACTACGTGGCGTATATGCTGATTCGCGAAGGTCACGGCGCCAGCGGAGGTGTGATTCAGCTAAAAGGGACCGAACGCCTCATCCAGATGCTTCGGGAACGTGGCTGGAACCTGGATCGCGAGAACCAGCGCTTCGTGCGCGATCAAAAAACCCACCAGAATCTGGGTTGGGGCTTCATGAAGCAGGAGGAGGAGTATCAGCTCTCCTTCGTGAGCCTCGACGTTGTTTCGAGTTCCGAACTTGTGCGAACAAATGTGAAAGGTGATGTGGAAGCGACGCTGTCGCGGCTCAAAGCCTACGTACGCAAACACGTCGAGTTCTGGGATGGGCGCCTCTGGTATTGGTACGGCGACGGCGGATTGGCGGCGTTTCAGGGCGAAGACAGCGCACCCATGTCCGTTCTTTCGATGATTTCGATTCTGAGTTATCTACCCGTTTTTAATATCGCTGAGAACCAACTGCGCCCGGAGAACGATGTGAAGTTGCGGGTCGGCATGCATTACGGGCGCGCGATTTATAAAGACGAGGTCAACAAGATCTCGTCCCCGGACATGCGTGTTGCTCAGGAGATTGAAAAAGCCGCAGATCCGAATTCCATTCGCGCAAGCGAGGCGATTGCAAGCAAGCTACCGCTCGAAGTCCGACGCAATTTTCAGGTGGAGGGCCAGATCGAAGGC
This sequence comes from Leptospiraceae bacterium, assembly GCA_020441005.1. Taxonomy (GTDB): domain Bacteria; phylum Spirochaetota; class Leptospiria; order Leptospirales; family Leptonemataceae; genus JAGRNA01. Next base: position 1,897 of record JAGRNA010000231.1, on the reverse strand, counting down.
TTCCGGATCTATCGCTACGCGCCACTCTGACTATGAACATACTTGTTGTTGATCCCGATCGCGCTCTGCAGGAGTACTACACGCACCTTTTGGAGGCGGAATTCCGTGACGTGACGCTTTCGTTCCGCGCTTCCGCTCAGGAGGCTCTTGAGTTTATCCCGGCCCACGCCTTTGATATCGTTCTGACCGAGTCCCGGGTTGGCGATATGGATCTTTTCGAGTTTATTCAGAAGCTCAAGAAACTTGACCTGCCCTGCCTGGTGGTTTCCTCGGACAATAGTGAACGGCTGATTGTCGAAAGCATTCTGGCTGGAGCCGTTGATTTCATTTCAAAGAACAACATCAAGCTGGGGCATCTTCCGTACGCAATCGCCCGGGCGCTTCTGGGCCACGAACGGTGGCTGGCTGCCCGGGACGCGGTGGCCGCCCTCCCGCCGCGACCGGAGTACGAAAAGATTGATCGCAAAGTGCGGGAGTTCATGCGCGCCGAGCGCATGGAGTTGCGACGCAAGGCTCTGGCCGAAGCTCCCCCCCGGGAGACAGTGTTTATCGAAGGAGAGACGTATTTTATTATCTATCTTTACGTGCAGCTGCAGTTTCCTGACAGTTTTCGAACGAATGTTGACGAGCGGCGTTTTCTGGCCACGCAGAATCGAACGCTGACGCGCTTTGCCGAAATTGTGCCTCGCTATGGCGGCAACGTCTGGACCCGCAAAGAGGACGCGATCTTTTTTGCTTTTCTGGGCGAGGACTACTCCTCTGCGCTTCTGGCCGCGATTGAAATTCGGGCCAGCATGAAGATCTTCAACCTGACGATGGAGAACCTGCCCGAGCCAATTCAGGTGGCCCAGGGCATTGCCGCCGGCCAGACCGTTTATAAGGAAGACCACAGCCAGATCTATTGCGAAGCGCTGAATTTGAGCGCCCATCTGGCGATCTACGGAGACATGCCGAACGGCCTGCTTTTGACGTCTCAGGTGACCGAGCAGCTTACGCCCCGGGCCCGAAAGTACCTGTTTAAGTCCCCGGCCAAATTCGAAGGTCACCAGATCTATCACTTTGAAGAGATTGCCTGAATTCCGGTCCGGGCTGCGCGTCCGGGCGGCCGGGCCTGTATTCCAACAACTGCGCGTGGTCTCGCGCGTCAGCTAACCATGAGCGGGGAAGGGCGCCCAGAGTTCACCGCCGGAGACGCGCGGACCTTCGAGTACTACCTGGACCAGGAAACAAACCGGGCCGTTCGGAAGGGCGGTGTGTACTCGGCTATTCTGGGAACGGTTGGAGCGCTGAGCATCGTCTTTATGATTGAGGTGGCCGGCGGCCGTGGGTTGGAAGGGCCGCTTGTCTTTACGCTCTTTGCCACGGCCTACTCGTTCTTGTTGTACCTCATCGCGCGGGCCGACCGCATGCGTGGTGTCGTATTGTATCTGGCGTTCTTGCCATTTGCCGCTTTGCCATCGCTGTTTTTCATCGGAACGCACTTTTATTATCCGGCGGGGGCGGCGACGTTTATCACCGGGCCGTTCTCTTATTTGAACTTTCATCTGGTCATCATGACCGGGTTTATCTTTAACATGCGCCTTTCGGTTCTGGCGGGGTTGGTGGCCGGCGGGGGCTTCATGATTGCTTCGCTTCTGGCTCTGCCGGAATTTCAAAGATTGGGTGTAGGCGATGCGCTATTACATCAGGAACTTACGTTTCCTTCTATCTGGATTATCAAAGGGCTCATGATCGTTGGCTCGGGGCCGGTTGTGGGCTTGCTTTCGAGCACCACCCGGCGCCTGCTTCTGAGAATCCTTCACGAGGAAAGAGAGAAAGAAAGCGTGAGCCGTCTTTTCGGTCAGTTCGTAAGTCCCGAGGTCAAGGATCGTGTGCTCGCGGATAGTGCCGGGGTGAT
>JAGRNA010000230.1 GCA_020441005.1 Leptospiraceae bacterium | reverse complement strand
AGCAGAACATCCGTGAAATACAACGGGAAACCGGGACTCACCGGACCCTGATCCGCGAGATCAGGAACATAGCGACTGAAATGGGCTGGCTGACAAGCAGAGAGGCGCTACCGGATGAGCAAAGCATTCAGGAGGCCCTGGGACGTAATCGTCAATCAGGGCAGCGGATTCATCCCCTGGATGCCTTTCGGTCCGAGATCGAGGGCTGGTTGCAAGATGGCCTGACAATCCGCCTGATGCATCAGTTGATACAGGACCGCCACAAATGCGATGAAAGCACAGTGCGTCGCTACGTAAGGCGTCATTTTCCGAATCTGCCCAGAGCCGTGATCCGGCGCGATACACAGCCGGGAGAGGTGATGGAGGTGGATTTCGGCGACCTGGGCCGCATGTATGATCCAATTGAAAAGCGGACCCGCAAGGTTTATATATTCTCGGCCAGAATGCGGCATTCACGCCTTGCATATCGTGAGCGTGTGTATGATCAAAAGCAGGAGACATTCTTTCAATGCCACATCCACGCCTTTGAATTCTTCGGCGGTGTGCCGCACAAGATTGTTATGGATAATCTGAAGGCGGCAGTCATCAAGGCCAGCTATCAGGATCCGCTGATCAACAAGGCCTATCGATCTCTGGCTGAACACTATGGCTTTTTGATCAGCCCCAATCTGCCGTACCGGCCGGAACATAAAGGCGGGGTTGAGAACGATATCAAGTATGTGAAAGGCAACTGCCTGCCGCTCTTCGTCCAGCAGCAAAAGAGACTGGGCCGCACAATTCCGGACGGAGTCGGTTTTGTCGACTTTCTGGAGCAATGGGCAGAGCGTGTATCTCATCGTGAGATTCGCGGTGTCGGTCAGCCGAGCCATCTCTTTAATTCAGAAGAAAAGAGTTCGTTATTACCATTGCCCGGGGATCGCTGGGAGCCGGTGCAATGGGGCGAGCGCAAGGTTCAGCTGGACTGGCATGTGCAGATCGGAACGGCCTACTACTCGGTTCCCTGTCGCCATGTCGGACAGACAGTGCAGGTATGTATCGGCCCTGGCCTGATTCGTATTTTCAGCGAGAGTCGTGAAATCGCGCGTCATTCGGTTGTTACCGGCAAATACAAGCGTTCTTCCCGGCCGGAGCACGCACCGCCGGAGCGCAGTGCCTATCTGCAGATAACCAGTCAGGGGCTGCTGCGTGAGGCTGAGTATGCCGGTGAATCTGTGGCAGCCGTTGCCGAGATTATTCTGTCAGACAAGGCAGTCGACGGGATGCGTCCGGTGCGGGCCTTGCTGTCGCTTTCCAAAAAGTATGGCAAAGAGCGACTGCAGTCGGCCTGCCAGCGCGCCCTGGATTTCGATACCCCGGCCTATCGCAGCGTCAAACTCATTCTGCAGGGAAAACTGGACCTGCCGGCAGACTCAGTCCATCAGGCTGTTGAAACACCGGACTTCAGCTTTAGCAGACCTGGCAGCTATTATTCGCTAAACTATTTAAACTAAATAACAAAAGGAGAAACCAATGAAAAACGAAACAAGGAGAACACAATGAACGATGCCGCGTTACTGCAGCCCAAGCTGTCGCGCCTGCGATTGTCCGGTATTCTGGAAAACCTGGATGCCCGGTTGGAGCAGGCTGTGCGGGACAAGTGGTCATTCAGCCAGTTCCTGCACATGCTCTTCGATGATGAGATCGCGCGGCGGGAACAACGTCAGCTAGGATTGCGGCTGACCAAAAGCGGACTGGATCCGGTAAAAACACTGGAGACTTTCGACTTTTCTTTCAATGCCCGAATCCATGAGCCGGCTATCCGGCAACTCGCTACCGGTGATTTTCTGAATCGCAAGGATTGTGTCTTTTTGCTCGGTCCAAGCGGGGTTGGCAAGAGTCATCTGGCTCAGGGACTGGGACACTCGGCCTGTCGTAAAGGATATGATGTGATGTTTCGCCGGACTTACAGTCTGTTGAAATGGATCCGGGCCGGATTTGGTGATGGGAGTTATGAGAAGCGTCTGCAAACAGTCATCAAAATTCCACTGCTGATTCTGGATGACTTCGGTCTCAAACCCCTGTCGGAGGATTCCCAATCCGATCTATACGAGATCATCTGCGAACGCTATGAAAAAGTGCCTACTATTATCACCAGCAATCGCGACATGGGAGAGTGGATCACAATCTTTACGAACCCGCTGATGGGCGCTGCTGCCATGGACAGGTTGGTCGATCGGGCCATCCGTATTGTCATTGAAGGCAAGAGTTACCGCATGGAAAACTTTGTCAGAAAGA
>JAGRNA010000229.1 GCA_020441005.1 Leptospiraceae bacterium | reverse complement strand
GCAGGATACCAGTGCCCAATTGGATGGTTTGCCTGGGAGCGAACATAAAATAGTAGGCAGACAACGCGCGGCTTTGCAAATTGTGCTAAAATGCGCAAATCAGCCTGGTGGCAAAAAATATGGCAGAGTAAACGTTGGCGCGCTTATACGGTGACCTCACTTGTTGGCAGTCTGTTCTTAAACGGATCTTTCGCCGCTCTCTATTGGTATGAGGATAGCCTGCAACTGGCTGTTTTGCAAAAAAGCGGTTCAGATATCGTACACACCTGCTTTGCCGAGATTCGATCGCGGCTGGCAACGATCCGGCAAGATCTGCATTTTTTAGCCCATAGCAGCGCCGTCGATGCCTATATGCGATCGCCGGCAACCGCTTTACCTGGTCTGCAAAGGGACTTTGTTCAGTTTAGTCAGGCTCGATCAATTTACGATCAAATCCGTTTGATCGATGCAGGTGGACAGGAACGAATACGGGTCAATCTGGGTCCGGATAACAAACCGTTTGTAGTCTCAAATGACCAATTGCAGAACAAGGCGGGCCGGTATTATTTTTCAAATACGATTTCTTTATCTGCAGGGCAGTATTACCTTTCACCGCTGGATTTAAATGTGGAACAGGGCCAAATCGAACAGCCGCTGAAGCCAATGCTGCGCATTGCGCAACCCGTATTCCGGGGGGCGCGCAAATTTGGCCTGGTGATTCTGAATGTCAAGGGTCGGCATGTGCTGCAGGATCTGCATCTGGCTGATTCGTCTCACGGCACCGGAATCTGGATGTTGAACCGTAAGGGTTATTATTTACGCGGACCTGATCAGCAACGGGAATGGGCTTTCATGTATCCAGAGCGACAGGAGCTGACTTTTGGTCGAGATTTCCCGCAGACCTGGGATCAAATGCAGGCCAGGGGCGGCGGCATTGTGGATGGCAAAGAAGGGCTGTTCGTGTTTCGATGGTTGTATCCAATGGAAATTGTCTCTCCTGATAAGGGGCAGCAACGCAACGGAGGCCCATCAAGCAGACCTGCAGAGGAGGCGCTGGCATGGGCACTCGTGTCCTATATCAGTCCGGCACAATTGACCGACATTCGCTGGCTATGGATCCGCTCTCACCTGCCCCTGATACTTCTATTGAATGGTTTGTTGGGGCTTTTAGCCTGGATTGTGATCGGGCTGCGCCGGGTGCAAAATCTGCTAAACCAGCGCACATTGATGCTACGCGAGATCCATCATCGATTGCGCAATTTGTTGCAGGTCCTGCTTTCCTTTAGTCAGCTGCGTTTGTACGGTATCGATCAGGCCGTCCAACCTGAGGTCCACGCGGAGGTTAGCCGCTTGCATACCCGCATAGAAAATCTGGCAGTAATATACAGTAATTTGTACTACGGGGATTTTTACGAAGCGCAGCCCCTGGATCAATTGATTGCGGCGCTAGCTGACAGAGTTCTGGCCAATTATGGTGACACAGGCCGGCCCGTAGACCTGAAGCTCCAGATCCCGGCCCTGCAATTGAAGCCGGATGTGCTGGTGCCGCTCGGCATCCTGGTTTCAGAAATCATTGACAGTAGTATGCAAAACTATTATTCTACGGAATCGGGTGGCTGTCTGAATATCAGTGTGGATTATGAAACGGTGACCGGAACCGGGTTTCTGCTGTCCATCAGTCTGGATGAGCTCACCGGGCAGTTCGATCACAGCTGGCAAAACGAGCAGAATGACAGTTGGCAGATTATCCAGGCGATGGTCTATCAACTGGATACGGAGATGCAATTCAGACAAAATGGCAGCGTCACATTCCAGTTCGAGATCCATTAATTCGCCGCTGCGTATACTGGTGGTCGAAGATGAAGGCATATCAGCTCTGGTGGCCCAAAAAACCCTGGAGAAAATGGGTTATCAGGTGCTTGGGCCGGTAAATAATGGCGCCCAGGCCATTGAAATGGCGCTGCAAGAATTGCCAGATTCTATCCTGATGGATATCAATCTTTTTGGACCCATCAATGGAATCATGGCGGCCGAAAGAATCAAGGCCGTCCGGGATATACCAATTGTGTTTGTGACCGCGTATTCAGACAAAGCCATTCGTCGGCGTGCTGAGTTAACTCACCCGCTGGCTTATTTTGAAAAACCTGTCCAGTACCCCCGCATCGATGCATTGTTGCAGTCAACAGTCAAAACCAAACTGGAATTGTCTGTTGAGCAAGATCCGGATGCGGACCTGTAATGGTTAGAGTATGCCAGTCTGTCTTTCCGCTACCTGAATCAAAAGCCGTGATTCATCAGAAAATTTGCTTTGTTAGCACTCCCATCACTTTGCACGGAGCTTTATTATTTCTTAAAAAAATTCAATGCTCTGGAATCAAAAGGGCCGGCATTGCGGCCGGCCCCTGCCAGATTCAGTCTGGTCTTTTACCGAGAAACTCTTTAGAATGAGTGAACCAGTTTCAGCTGGTTTACTTTGTCTTGTGCGCGCGCAAACTGCTGGTCATTAATGCCCAGGCTTTCCTGGGTGACCTGTCGCAGTTCGCCGGTGACATCCTGGGTAAAAAGGACGCCTGGTTGTGAACGCAGGATGTGAATTGTTTCACCCTCTTGATACCCCCTGTTCATGATTTCGATTTTCATCTCGGAGCCAAAATCGAGGTAGGTCATCTTCAGCGTGACATCATCCTTTTTAATGGTGCGCACAGCAGTACCGTTTTCATCGAAGTCAGCAACAGTGAGCGGGTTACTGCCAGTCCAGAACTCGATCATATTAAAGATGAGCGAATCTAACAAATAGGTCACCCATAAAACAATGGGCACAACCAGTGTCAGAAAGACAACAAAGGACTGCACCCACTTGTTGTTAATACCACCCACGCTGGATTTGAGTTTACTGGCCAGGGCAAATTTGCCATAGCAGGCCGGTGTGCTGATGGCCAGCATCAAACCCGCCAAAAAAATTGTAACAGCTCTTTTCATATTTGGATTCTCCTTTTACGCAAAACAAAAAAATCTATCCTGCGAGAGTATTACCGTCCAGATCGTTCGTCAAGTGATTCCAGGCTTCCAATCGGACTGGAATCGTCAGGCGGGCGCCTGCCGGCCGGAAAGCCGCCTGCTCGAACCGCTGACCATTGCCTGCGCTCTGCACCGAGATGCACTATAGAAAAAAATCCGGCTGTATGCAGCGCTGTGATTGCGCTTCCCAGGCGGCCTTGCCTTTTCCAGCGAGGGGTGGTCCCTCTGGGCCCAACTCGCTGACGCTGCGCTGAAAAGGCAATCCGCCTGTCCAGCTTGCCTCACAGCGCATGCAAACAGTCTGGTCAAACGCTGGCGCATTTGGTTGAAGGTGGCGGCGTTTGTAGTTCGGTCAGCGGATCTATGCCGGTCGGCCAAATACTTTGTATTTGTTGAAAAAAATTATCTTATTTCGGCCGGCACCGCGCCCTCCGGCTTACTCGTTCGCTTGTGCTCACTCGTAGACACGTCGGTCGCTGGCGCGGGCCTTACTGCATGCAACGCAGCCTTTGCTGCGGGAATAATTCGAGGGCCACCCCGGCGCATGGGCCCAGCAACTCCAAGATCCTGTCAGGTTAAGCTCACAGACTGCGCTTGTCCGGAGAAACCGGGAAGCTCACCGGGCAAAACTCTGTGGTCTCTGCGGTTCAATTATTACCACAGGGAGTATGGGGTTCACAGAGGGGCCGCGCCTTGAGCTTTACGACTGCGGTCAGTGGGCCATCCAGGTTACATCGGGACAGATCTGAACCCCCGAGTGTGAGGGCGGGGTGGACTCGGCGGCTGGGCTCCAAATAGCCGACTGAAAAAGCAGGCCCCGTCAGCCCACCTTCGGCGGGCACTTGATCCACTTATCATGCGACGGGTATTTTGTCAAGCATAAAAAGTGCGCTGTAAATTTTCGAAAAATGCGAATCCTTGTCACACCCCTGTAGTATGATATACTTGGGGAAGTATATTCTCAGTCCCTCGTTCTCAAACAGATGACGGAACTCCAGTACACCGCTGCTTCATGCCTCAGCCCTCCTGTCGCCGGGCCAATCCTGTCCGCGGCGTCCGTGCCGCTTGAATTCACCACATTGCGTGGTGAATTCAAGCTTCCTGCACTTGGCGACCAGCCAAACACAGATTTCATAGCCACTGCTTCTATACACAACCGTTTTTTCCTGCGTTTCATCCGCAAAAAGCTCCTGCAGCTCATCGTCTACAAAGCTGTCTGGCTCGGCCTGCAGGGTCTGCCAGCCCAACAGGCCCGCAATCTCGACCGGCACAATTTCCTACAACAAATCAACGGCCTGTGTCCTTTCTGACAGCACATCCTTGATGAACTTGTCGTGGGGGTTATTGACAGACACCGGCTTATTATTCTTCGAGGGGGGCTAAAGCCCCCCTCGGGCTCCC
>JAGRNA010000032.1 GCA_020441005.1 Leptospiraceae bacterium | reverse complement strand
TGGCTGCGTCAGATGGACCGGCACCGCGCAGAGATTGCGGAATTATTCCAGAAAACCTATGGAGCGGACTATAAAAAATGGATTCAGTACTGGCGCATTTTTTTCCTGGCAGTGGCCGAGTTTTTTGGCACTGACAATGGCAGTCAATGGATGGTCAGCCACTACCGCTTTGAAAAGCCGGTCGACGCCTGAAAAGCAGATCATTCTACAAGCACTACAACGCTGGGATGCTGAAAAATTCAAGTCCACTACTCTGCCCGCGAATCGCCATGTGCCCTCAGAGCGCCGATTTATTGTTGCCAGCCTGACTTATAGTCGCAGACTGGCCTTTCGGGCTCTTAGCTCAGTCGGTTAGAGCAGGAGACTCATAATCTCTTGGTCCGGGGTTCGAGTCCCTGAGGGCCCATAGTAATACTACTTGACCAAATAAAGAGAGCATCTGCGCGCAACCCATGTCAGTTCCAAAGTCCACCTCCTCATCGGATGTTCCATCATTAGAGCTGCGGTCGCTCTTCGTCTATCTGCGATCCCACCCGGAGTTGATATGGCAAGCGGTACGCAGCTGGCCGGGTCGCTTGTGGCGTTACAGCCTTGGTCTGCCGGAACGCCTGCATCATCAGGCAGAATTGCGATACAGGGGCTTTGCCCTGGGCATTGCGATCATTTTGATTTGCTTTGTTACCATTGCGCACTCCAGTCCTCTACGTCTTTTGATACCCGGGTTGGCCTTCCCCATACCGCAGTCCGAAGAACGGAGCTTTACCGAATTGTCTGCGCTGTCTCGCACGCAGGGTTCCATTATCAAGGTAGAGCGCGCCTTTTTGAAAAAAGGCAGTCTGGATGAACAGGTTTTGCGCGTTGCGCAAATTATCAGTCAACCGCTGGATTACCGCGACAGTCGGCCGGGGAACACATACCAGGCATTGGAAGGGATGCCAATATTCTCTCACGCAATTCGCAAGATCTGGTTCCAGCCAGACAGCGGATTGATGCTGATCGATCTGCGCAGCAGCAGCATCAGTGATGAACTGGATGAATATTATCGTAATGCGCCGGTACTGCCGGCCCAAAAACTGAAGATCACAAGCCTGTATTTCAAAGCGCTGACCACCTCCCTGATGGAACAATTCCCGGAAATCAAAACCCTGGAATACAAGCTGGACGGCCAGCGTATGCGCATGGCTGGCCTGGATTTTGATTTTAGCGAGCGCTACCAGCGCTGATTCGCAGCCCGACACAAGGGTCAGCATTGCAAGTGTTCTGCTCCAGGGCAAGCGCCCGGTCAAAGCAACAGTTACAAATCAACCGCCTCCCGTTGCATTATACACAGCTGGCCAATGCAAGCCCGATGCACCTATAACAACAGCACTACCAAATTGGCCAGACTGTGCGCCCCGATGCCCCAGACCAGACTGCCGGTCTGTATGCGCAATAATGCCAGCAGCAAGGCCGCCAGCCAATACAGCAAAAACATACTACCGTCCACCGGTAAATGCGCCAGAGCAAACAGGACACTGGCGGTAACTTGACCGCCCCAATAAGGATCTGATCCGAATAGTGAAGGCAATAACTGGCGAAAAACAATCTCCTCAAATAACGGCGCAGCCAATGCCCCGGATACAAGAATTATCCAGCGACTGAGCACAAAGCCGCGCACCGGGCCAGCGAGAGCGCTGGAATTGATTTCGATCAGCAGCCACAGCAGGGCTATGTAAACCAGGAAACTGCTGAACACCCACTCCCAGCGCCATTCGACACCCAATAATAATCGGCGCTGCCAGACAGGAAACCAGCCAATTGCCCACGGAGCCAGTACGGCCAGCACGAGACCATTGTACACCAACAGCCTTGCCGTCCAGGATAATGAGTTTTCTTCAACTGAGTTCCAGACCATCAGGGCCGCTGCGGCAAAAGCGGTGCCCCACCGCCAGATTCCAGCAGTTGCCTGCCGGTGCCAGATAGATCCAAATTGCAGCTCAATCTGTCGGCGACGGTCCGGCAGCATGGATCGGTACTGATCCTTTGCCGTAAACAGCGCATCCGTTTCCTGCGCGGTCAGGTGGCGGGCCGTTTGGCGGCGCAAGGCCTGGGGCAACAAGGACCAATACAAACCGGCCAGGGCTCGGGGCTCGACTGCCCGTCTGGATTCTGATCTCCTCGTCCACATTACGGTTACAAACTTATTTAGAGGCTGTCCCGAAACAGCCTCTCGCAACACAGGAAGTGTTGCCACCTGCGAAATTTCTTTCGAAATTGAGCAAGGTGTGAGCAATTTGGGAGCTTTGCTTTCAAATTGCGTTCTGCGTCCCAAATACCACGGATGGTTTTGGGACGACTTCTTAAATAAAAAAACTTTCCAGCACATTAAAAAAACTTTACACCTGGATTCGGTCTACTAGATGCAGTTTACCATGACTGCCTTTTTCAGGAAAACAGCCGAGTCCAACTGGTTTCAAAACACAATCACTATGGTGATTATTATAGCCGGTATTTTAGTCGGTATAGAGACCTACCCGGCAGCTGTTGCCGCCTACGGTCATCCGCTGCACATCCTGGACCAAATGGTTCTTTGGATTTTTGTGCTTGAAGTCCTCGTCAAAATGGGCGCTGAAGGCAGCAAGCCATGGCGCTATTTCCTGGATCCATGGAATATCTTTGATTTTATCATCGTTGTTGCGGCCTTCATGCCGTTCGGGGGCAGCTCCGTGGCAGTTCTGCGTCTAGCCCGTCTGCTGCGGGTTCTGAAGCTGGTGCGCGCCCTGCCCAAGCTGCAAATTCTGGTCGGTGCCTTGCTCAAATCGATTCCTTCGATGGGCTATGTCAGCATTCTGTTGCTGCTGTTGTTCTACGTCTACGCTGTCGCCGGTGTACTCTTCTTTGGGCAGAATGACCCCTATCATTTTGCTGATCTGCAGACAGCGATGCTGTCATTATTCCGGGTGGTCACTCTCGAGGACTGGACTGATGTAATGTATACCCAGATGTTTGGCTGTGAACGCTATCCGTTTCCGGATATTGGCACTGTCCAGTGCACCAACCCACACCCCAGTCCGCTGGGCGGCGCCTTTTATTTTGTATCTTTTGTCCTGATTGGTACCATGGTTATCCTGAATTTGTTTATTGGCGTCATTATGAACGGCATGGAAGAAGCCCGCGCCGAGGGTGAAGAGATGATACGGGCCGACGCCCTTGGACACGCGCCGACTGTGCAGGATGACATCACCATGATCAATGCTGACGTGAGTGATATCGAAGCCAGGCTACACGAAGTCCAGAATCTGCTGAAAGACCTGCAGACCAAAACCAAACGCATGCAATCCTGAATGCCCGGACATTTGAAAAGCCCTCAGGGCTGACGGCCGGCAGCTATTTTGGTTCCATGCGCCGCCTTTTTTAGCGATGAGTAGCCGTGAATTTCGATTTGCCAGTTTTACCCACATTCCAAATCTGACAGCATGTCCAAAGAAGTTCATGTAGCTGTAGCCGGATCCACCGGAGCAGTCGGAGAGGAGATGCTGCGCGTATTGGAAAAACGAAATTTTCCTGTCGGCCAGTTGACCCTACTGGCCAGCAGCCGCAGCGTCGGCAAAAAGCAGATTTTTCGCGGTCAGGAATACACCGTGCAGGAACTGGGACACGACAGCTTCGAAGGCGTTGACATTGCCCTGTTCAGCGCGGGCGGGTCCATTACCAAAATCTACGCGCCTTCCGCTGTCAAGGCCGGAGCAGTGGTGGTAGACAACAGCAGTGCCTACCGCATGGATCCCCAAACGCCGCTGGTGATACCAGAAATCAATGCCGGGGATATCGCCGCCCATAAAGGAATCATCGCCAATCCCAACTGCAGCACTATCATCATGCTGATGGCAGTCTACCCTATTCATCAATTAAATCCGGTTAAAAGCATTATTGTGTCCACCTACCAGGCCGCCTCTGGAGCTGGCGCGGCAGCGATGCGTGAACTCGAAGACCAGGCCCGCGATGTGCTGGATCAAAAAAAGATCGAGCCCAATATTTTTCCCTGGCAGATAGCGTTCAATGCCTTCAGTCATAATTCCGCAATGAACCAGGAAAACGGCTATAACGAGGAAGAACTCAAAATGGTCAACGAGACGCGCAAGATCCTGCATCTGGATCAAATCCAGGTCTCGCCCACCTGTATTCGGATCGGCACCTTCCGGGCCCATGCCGAATCGATCCATCTGGAGCTGACAAATCCCCTGGCAGAGCTGGATGGCTATCGCAAGGCTCTGTCCGAATTCCCGGGTGTAACTGTAATTGATGACCGGGCGACCAACCGTTTTCCCATGCCGACGGAAAGCAGCGGGCAGGATGATGTCTTCGTGGGACGTCTGCGGCCTGGTCTGGATCAGAGTCATAGCCTGGAACTTTTTTGCTGCGGCGATCAGATCCTGAAGGGTGCGGCGCTCAACGCTGTCCAGATCGCAGAGCAGCTGCTGGATTAGACGCCGTCAGGCCAACGGGATGCCGCTGGATCAAACAACAATCGCAGCGGCTTTACAAACGCTGCCCGGCTGGTTCTTTGAGGATGATTGTATCAAAGTCGAATACCAATTTCAGGATTTCAGCGCGGCCTTTGCCTTTATGACGCGGGTCGCGCTGGCTGCGGAAAAATGTAACCATCATCCCGATTGGGGCAACTCCTGGAACCGGGTAATGATCGCTCTCCAAAGCCATGACACCGCTACGGTCACCGAACGCGATCTCGCTTTGGCCCGCCAGATTCACTCCATTTACCAGTCGACCGGGTAATTCAGTATCAGCAGCCCCGGGCCCTATGGTGACCGACCGCGGCCGGGATACGCCAGCAGTTGGATGTCGCTGGCCCTCGGCCCATAACTGCCATACACATTTTGGAAAGGGGTGCGCAGCGAATGCAGCAAGCCACCCGGATCAAAAGAGGGACGTTGATCCAGGCAACTGATCACCAGGTTTTTTTGAATCGCACCCAGGCCCGGTTGATGATAGCTTTGATCACAATCCAGCGCATATTGCAGTAAGGCCGGGTCCAATTCTGCGAGACGCAGATCTCCCTGCCAAACATTGCCTTGATTCGTCTCTGCCGCAAAATTCTGTAGCCCGGATGCATCCAGAGGACGCAACGGCAGAGGGCCGGCACCATGGCGGGTCAAATAAGTACGGCTGACGTAGGTAATATCAATTGCCTGGAATTTATCGGACTGGCCGATCAGTTCCCAGGCATTGCGGGAAGTCGTATGAGCCCAGGTTACATGGGGATAGATCCCATGCCTTTGATCGAGCAACACTCCCTGGCTACCTTCAAAAATGACCCTGGCGGTTCTACTCCGCGCGGTGATAGCTTCAGCAAAGCTGATCAGGGAAAACCACTTCGATTCATACAAGGTCCGACACTGCTCCTGAAAATAATCCATGTCCAGGTGGTCAACTTCATTGGCCCATTGCGACTGGACCTTTGACCAATCCACTGCTTGCAATCCACTGTCCGGCTCTCTATTCTGCAGCCCGGCCCTGCGGACATGGCTGTTGTTATAGGGATCGCTGGTATAGCGGCTCAGGTCCAGATGCTCATAATAATTACGAATGGAATCCAGCTTGTTGGCCAATATCCAGGGGTTGGAGAGATCCAGCGCTTTTAACAACAGGCCTGCCCGGCTGCGCTGCACTGTTGGGCCAATCCCCAGGCCGCAGGTTCCATGCCCCAGGCGGCTGCTGACAACCTGGTTCCACGCAATATCATAGGGCGTCGCCATTTCAGCGTGCGGATCGATATAAAGGCGCACACTGCCCGGCAAGCTGCTGTGCTCCAGCAAGATGGCCGGCGCAAAAATAATTGTATGCCGGGAATAAAAGGAATCCACCTGCTGCAGCGATCCCGCCCCAAAATTACTAAAGACATGGCGCCGACCATCCCGGACAACAGTATGGCCCGCCTGGTGACCGCCGGAAAATCGCACCACCAGACAATCCGCCGGAGCAGCGCTATGCCGCAAACACTCCTCAACCAGGTAATCAGTGACCAGCCCTTTGCCGCTGTCACCAAAACCGACATCAATAACAATGCTGGCTTGCAAGCCGGCTCCTTCTCGATCTGCCGGTTCAGCCGCTCAAAGCATGTCTTCGACTTGCACTTGATCTGCCAGGGGCGTTGCCGCGGCAGGTGCATCACCGCGATCATTCACCTTTTGGATGATAATTTTGGCTATCTCGCGCGCCACTTGCGTGTGATCTTTGATAATCCGCAGATTTTCGCCCAGCATATCGGCCCAATTACCGCGTGAATCCGCTTCCAGGGACCTTGGGCCGTGCTCCACATGCAAATGAAAGACCTCGTACATCTTTTGGGCCTCGGCTATAACCTGCGAGCTTTTCATCGTGGCGCCTTCATCCAGGCTGGTTATACGCGTGATAATCTCGGCCGGCAGCTCCGGCAGACAGGGCTCATCACCGATGGTAAACAAGAATCCTTTCGCCTGGCGTTTTTCAAAACAGTCGATGGTCGTAAAACGGGAGGCAAAGAAATGCGCCAGATGATAGGACTCACCGCCATTACCGCCCCCGCCGCCTTCGAGGAACACCCTGGTCAGCCAGCGGTCGAGCAATTCTGCCGAGGACTCAAATTGGCCGACCTGCAGGGGCGCCGAATCATAGACATGATCGCCTATCCCGAGGAACAGCACCTGGGGATGCTCGATGCCAGCTTCAATCAGGCTGCCCATCAGGTCCGGCAGTGTATCTTTGACCAGTGCTTCGGGTATGAAACCCATGCTGCCGGTCACATCCAGCGCAACAATAATTGCCAGAGAATCCGGATGTTCTGCCGAGTCGCGCGACTCTCGCAATTTGATCTGCCGCGGATCCATATCGGGATCCAGGTTGCGGGATTCAAAGATCTCATCTCTGTTTTTGGTATCATACCCTTTACGGGCCTTGAGGCTGCGGTAGGCATGGTTGGAATATGTGCCGCTGCCCATTAGTTATTTAACTCCAGACTGCGGCCAAATAAATACTCATAGCGCCGCTGCGCGATTTCCATCTTGATTTCCAGATTGCGTATTTTCGTACCCAGCTCAATATCCTTGCGGACATATTCCCTGGAATCAAAATCAGCCGCCAGCACCAGGCTATCAGCATCAGTGGGACTCATATCGAGCATGTTTTCCTGTTCCCGCTTCAGCTTGCGCACCAAAATGGCCAAATCCTCCACTTCACGCTTGTACATCAGCTCGGCATCCTCTGCAATCGCTGCAGCCCGATCCTCACGGATCTTGGCATTATTGCGTTTTAACGAATCTAAAAAAGCACCTTCAGACATAATCGCAATTTCAATCATCGAGAAGGGAACACAAGTGTTTTTTCGCGCCAGGCGTAGCAGAAAAATAATCAGTTGCCTTGTCCCGCTGATCACAAAACTCATGGATATGCGTGCGAACCCCGTAGTCAAAGTTGGATTGCTGCAGTCGGCCAGCCGTTCAGATTTCAATTTAAATCTGAACTCGGCTATGGAACAAATCCGGGCCGCAGCCAGGCAGGGCTGCCAGATTATTGCGACCCCGGAACTCTTTTTGAGCGATTACTTTTGCCGGGAAATCAAAAATGATCACTTTGCACAAGCTGTTTCTATTCCCGGCCCTTTAACCCGTCAACTTTCAGAGCTGGCCGCTGAACTCAACATTGTGCTGATCGCCTCGCTATTCGAGCGCTCCCTCACCGGCCTGTATCATAATACCGTTGTGGTTTTTAATACGGACGGCCGGCCGCTGGGTAAATACCGCAAGGTGCATATTCCCGATGATCCGGAGTATTATGAAAAATATTATTTTACCCCGGGTCAGGAACTGCAATGCACCTTTGATACCAGTTTTGGCCGGATCGGCGTCTTGATCTGCTGGGATCAATGGTTCCCCGAAGCCGCCCGCATCGCTGCTTTGCAAGGCGCCCAAATCCTGTTTTATCCGACGGCCATCGGCTGGCATGAGCATGAACATGAAAGCCTGGGCGATGCGCAGCGTGAGGCCTGGATTACAATTCAGCGCTCGCATGCCATCGCCAACGGCATCCCGGTCTGCGCTATCAATCGCATCGGACACGAGGGGCCGCTGGAATTCTGGGGTTCCAGTTTTATAACCGACGCTTTTGGTCAGATCCAGGCCCAGGCAGACCAAAGCGAACAAATCCTGACAGCGGCAATCGACCGGACGGCAACGGAAAGTCAGCGGCAGGCATGGCCTTTCTTGCGTGACCGCAGAATCGACCAATACGGTCAGCTCATCCAGGCCTATCAATAACAATGCAAAATCCTGTGACCCATCACCAGGAAAACAAAGCCGGATTATTGGGCCGGTTCTACCGCGCAGCGAAAGGCTTTAGCCTCTTTTTGCTAAGCCGGCTCATTAGCCGGCTGATCGGCCGGGGGCTGGCGATCAAACAAGAAAGAGAGCACGGACGCCAGACGATCAAGGCAAACCTGATAGAGTTAGTAACTGCCGTCGGCGGCACCATCCAGGACCCCGATCTAAAACTGGAGTATTTCCTGCACCGCAACCAGTTAAGACGCCGGCATTTGCATGTGAGACCAGGCAGCGGAGTTCCGGTGCTGGGAACGGAGGAACTGGATGAACGCCTGGACAAGCACCGCAGAGCGGTTTTCAGCGCCTTGTTGATTTTTGCGGCGACGAGCCGCAGTGCTGTTGAAGGACTGGCATATCTCTTTGAAGGCCGGTTCTGGTTCTACGCCCATGACAGCCTGAATCAACGCTTGCAGACCATTTTTACTGTCACTGAAATCCGTGAGCACATGGGCGTGCCCGGCTATGTACCCGGCCTGCACACTGCGCGCGATGACTTTGGCAGCCGCGGATTCAAGCAGCGCTTTAATGACCATAGTACAACCCAGGCCGGTCATTTTCTGACCGGACTGCGGCTGGCACTCGATCCGGCAGTGGTTAATCAAGTTGTGGAAACACCCCTGGGACCGGCCGGTTCGATTCGCGATCAAATCAGCGCCGGCGATCCACGGGCTGCGTCCATGAGTGATACAGAATTGGCGGTCTATCTTTCAATCGGTCACGAAAAATTTCCGGATCCTTTTGGCCTGCATTCGGCCTTGAAGGCCGGCAGCCTCGACCCGCGACGCATTTTTATTGAACAGTTCCGGCGCGCAACGGACGCGGATTATGGACATTTTCAGCAGGCCCTGGCTGTATTGGACAAACAGACCCACCCGGACTTTGATTCTATCGAAGAACTATTGCAACAGATCGGTATCCAGGATGAACGGCGGCGTTGGGGAGTGCTTTGGCACAAGGGCAACAGCATGGCTGACCTGCGCCTGACTATCGCAGCCTTCGACATGGCCAGACGGATCCAGACCGGCCGCATACAAACAAGAATCGAGGCCGGTGATTACATCCGCCAAAATCTGCAAGCCTGAAAAAAGCTTGCTGGCCAATCAATAGCTGCCAAACCAGCGCCTATGCACACTTGCCTTGCCGTACATTCTGAAATCCGCCTGAAGCTGGCAGGGCTACGGTCCCGGCGCTGGACTGCATTTATGGCTGGCTTGACCCTTGGCCTGCTGAGTCTGACTGCAGGCTGTAAAAGCAACCCTGATACGGTAACAAGGACAGACAGTGATTCAAAAACAGTCACTACCGATGAGCGGGACACCAGCACAACGACGAACACCGAGTTTGACCATTATTTCACCGCAGAAACGGCCGATCAACCGATCGCCAATAATATTCAGGTCATCGAAAGCCGGGCCGTGGGAGTGGTGGGTATTCAGACCGCCGCCGATGGCATTCAGCTCAAGATCAAAGCCATATCGCATGACACCGCAGTGGCCCAGTTCACCTTTCCCAACCTGGCCAATCTAGTCGTCAACCAGGCTGGCAAGGAATACAATTGCAAGGCAGTTTCGGAAGACCGCGTGCTGGTTTTCAAGAACATCCCCGTCTACTGGACCCTGAGCTTCCCGGCGGGCTGGGATCCGGCGCAGCCCTTTGATCTGCTTGAAAAAGGAGACTGTGGACAAGCGTGTCTGCAGTTTTCCGGTTTGCAATCCGAGTAAAGCGGCAATCAGCGGGTGCCCTTGATTAAAACACTGTGCAGCGCCCATTCGCCCTGCTTTTGTTCTGCAATCTGAAAGCCAAGTCCGGGCAAATCAAGGCCAGCCAGCAGGTGTTCACCGCGGCCTAAATAGACCGGCGCATGGGCCAGGTGCATTTCATCGATGAGTCC
>JAGRNA010000228.1 GCA_020441005.1 Leptospiraceae bacterium | reverse complement strand
GGACCCGCGAGGATTCCATCAAGGCCAACTGGTTGCGTAAAACCCTGTCCGAGATTTCAATTTATGTCTAATCTGGAGCATATCCAAAAAGCGATTGTAGCCGATCATCGGGTGTTGGAGCGCGAGCCTGCATTCGCCGTGCTCTTGAGTCCCCGGGTTACCTTAAGCGATTACACCGTCTACTTGAGACTGATGCACAGCTTCATTAGCGCTGTAGAAGAGCGCCTGCAAGAGCAGCTGCAGGCCTGGCCGCATTTACAGGGTCTCTACCGGCCCCGCCAGGCGCTGCTGCAAGCCGAGTTGGCCAGCCTGGGGTGCTCGGCTGAATCAGCCGCAGATCTGGACTTTATCTGGATCGATGAATTTAGCTGCCTGGGCCTGATATACTCGCTGGAAGGTTCGGCGAACGGCGGTGCCGCGCTATATGGCAACCTGCAACGGGCCGGGATTCAGGCACCGATGCGTTATTTTACAGAGCTGCTGCCGCAACCCCACTGGTCGCGCGTTGCGCATGCTATTAGCGCTATCAATTGCACTGCGCTAGAATTACAGTCCATGATCGCCGGCGCTATCGCGGTCTTTCACAACTTGCAACATCTGGCCAAAACATACCGATCCCTGACACCGGAGTTGACCCACCCGGTCGGGCAGGGTCCGGTGTGAGCGCGCCGGCACCCTGGTGGGTCGGGATCGGGTCTTCGGCGGGCGGTCTGGAGGCCCTGCGCGCTTTTATTGGCAATCTGCCGGAAGACAGCGGCAAGGCCTATATTATTCTACAGCATATCGCACCCGATAAAAAAAGCCTCATGATTCAACTGTTGGCCCGCGAGACGACTCTGCCAGTCCTGCCCGTGACCCACGAGCTGATCCCCCAGAAAAATACCATCTATGTGACCCCGGCCAATCATGATGTGATTGTGCACACCGGACGCTTGCGTTTATCCGAGCCGAGCAACACGATCGGCCCCAAACCATCGGTGGATCGTTTCTTTATCAGTATGTCAAATGATCGCGGCGCTGAGTGCGTCGGCATTGTCTTGTCTGGCACGGGTAACGATGGCGCCATGGGCCTGCAGACCATCAAGGCTGCGGGCGGCATCACCATCGCCCAGGAACCCAAGAGCGCACGCTACGATTCCATGCCCAATGCCGCGATTCGCATCGGTGGCGCTGATTTTGTGCTGGCGCCGGAAGAGATCGCCGAACAGATCAGCGATATTGCCGACCGTTTTGAAAAACAAAGCCTGGCAATCCCTATTGAAGAGCCGCATGACGGACTCAAGGAAATCATCGGCATCATTTCGGAACATACCGAGGTCGATTTTGAAAATTATAAAGAGGCTACGTTGAATCGGCAGGTGATCCGCCGCATTGCGGCTCTGCAGCTCGGGGATGTGGGCGATTATGCGCAGTATCTCAAAGATAACCACGAGGAAATTGATGCGCTGACCGAGAGCTTTCTGATTTCGGTGACCGGCTTTTTTCGCGACCGGGACGCCTTTGATACGCTTTCGGAACATCTGGATGAATTGCTGGATCGCAATCAGACCGACGGCGAGTTGCGGGTCTGGATCCCGGCCTGTTCTACCGGCGAAGAAGTGTATTCCATCGTGATCATGCTGCTGGAAAAAATCGAATTGCGCGATCGCAAATACAAGCTACAGGTCTTTGCCACCGATATCAACCAAAAGGTGCTCAATACAGCGCGCACCGGTATCTATCCGGAAAGCTCGCTGGCGAACGTGGACCAGCATTTATTAGACAAGTATTTTACCCTGGAGCACGGCTCGTACAAGATTAGAAAGTTTCTCAAGGATCCGGTCCTGTTTGCGCGTCATGATATTATTCACAGTCCGCCTTTTTTGCGTCTCGATCTGGTGTGTTGCCGCAATTTGTTGATTTATTTCAAGCAAGAGCTGCAGCATAACGTGCTGACCACCATCCACTATGCCCTGAAGGAGGGCGGACTGCTCTTTTTAGGCAAGTCCGAATCGATTGGTCGCCTGAAGGTCGAATTCACCGAAGTCCAGAACAAGAGCCGCCTGTATCAAAAGCGAATTACGAAAGAAGAGCAAAAATTTCCGATTTATTTGCGCTTGCAGGGTCGGCGGGGTACGGCCAGCATCCGCAGCGGTCCGCCCATCCAGGCTCCCAAACCCCAAAGTCCGCCCGTTGTGTCGCGCTTCGAGGCCGCCAAAAGTGTGCTGGCCGAGCATTATATCCCGCCGGCGGTATTGATCACCGATTCCGGCGAGGCCCTTGAGTTTTTCGGGGATTGTTCGCGTTTCCTGAAAATTCCCACCGGTAAAGCCAATTTTGGTTTATTCAATCTCTTGCCCAAATCGATCTCGGCCGAAATCAGGGCGCTCTTGCATCGCGTGATTCGATCGCGTCAAAAAACGGTCTCGGGCGTGATCACCCCTGACAAGGCGGCGAAACCGGGTTTTCGGGTCGTCCTGTTTCCCGCCGGAACCGAGAATACGAACAAGGATTTATACCTGCTTACCTTTGAAGAACAAGTGTTTAAAGGCAAACCGGTAGCGGCAACCGTTCCCACGGCTGA
This sequence comes from Leptospiraceae bacterium, assembly GCA_020441005.1. Taxonomy (GTDB): domain Bacteria; phylum Spirochaetota; class Leptospiria; order Leptospirales; family Leptonemataceae; genus JAGRNA01. The sequence continues at coordinate 3,870 of JAGRNA010000228.1, read as the reverse complement.
AAGCGAACAGTTACGCATTGAAGAACTGGAAAACGAAATCGAGTACAATCGTGAAAACCTGCAAACCGTCATAGAAGAATTCGAAACCGCGAATGAGGAACTGCAGGCGCTCAATGAAGAGTCGCAGGCTTCCAATGAAGAGCTACAAGCCTCGAATGAGGAGCTCGAGACGGCCAATGAAGAGTTGCAGGCCGCCAATGAAGAATTAATTACTGTGAATGATGAGCTAAATTCCAGGACCAAGGAGTTGTCGCGCCTGTTTCTGGAAATGCAGAACATCATGAATTCCATCCAGAAGGGCATTTTGGTCACCGATCGACACTTGATCATCACCAGGGTCAATCAATCCGCTTACGAGTACTTTGACTTGTCCTTTGACAGCGGGGAGAGTATATTAAATGCCCGTCCCCGTCTGGAAATCAGGAACTTTGCCGAAATGGCTCAAAAAACCATGGAGCGCAAGCGCTTCCATTCGATCGATGCGACCGATCGTAACGGCAATACCTACATGGTGCGCTTTTATCCTTTCATCGATTTGATCTCGCCGGATGAAGACGCTGATGGCCTGGTGGTGACCATCCAGGATATTTCCGAACGGGTGAATGCCATTCGTGACCTGGAGGCGGCGCGCCAGGAGGCTGAGCGGGCCAATCGGGCCAAGAGCGCCTTTTTGGCCAATATGAGTCACGAGATCCGCACACCGCTATCTGGAATTATCGGCTTTGCCGAGCTCTTGCTGATGGAAGATCTGCCCGCAGACGTTAAGACGCAAGCCGCCCAGATTTTTAGTTCCTCCAGGGCGCTATTGCATATCCTGAACGATATTTTGGATCATTCCAAGATTGAAAGCGGCAAAATTGAACTGGAAGTGCGCAGCTTTGATTTGGCTGAAATCGTGAAGCAATCGATGGCCTTGTTTGCCCACAAAGCGAGCGAGAAGGGACTGCAGCTGAAACTGGATATTGACGCCGGCACGCCGCGTTCTTTGTTGGGTGACTCGGCCCGTTTGCAGCAGGTTCTGAACAATCTCATCTCCAACGCGGTTAAATTCACGGATAGCGGCGAGATCGGCGTGCGGGTGCGGCCGGTGTATGGTCGGGACCAGGCGGATACCTGGATCACCTTGCAGTTTACTGTGTCCGATACCGGCTTCGGTATTGACAAGAGTCGGTTGGAGGAGCTGTTTCAACCCTTTCGGCAGGCCGATGACACGATCGCGCGCAAATATGGCGGAACCGGTCTGGGTTTGTCGATCTGCAAAAGCCTGGTGGAGTTTATGGGCGGCAGCATCCATGTCGAAAGCGAACCCGGCCGCGGCAGTATTTTTCGTTTCACCGCAAATTTCGAGCGTACCCCGGGGGATCAGGGTGACGGGCTAATGACCGAATCCAGCCCGGAGGCGGCATCGCGTGTACAGGACTTTAAAGGCTACCAGGTGTTGATCGCCGAGGACAATCCGGTCAATAGCATGCTCCTGGAAGCGATGCTCAAAAAACTGGGCACCAATCCCGTAACTGTCGCCAATGGCCAGGAAGCGATCGAGCGCATTCGGTCCGATTCGTTCCAGTTGGTGTTTATGGATATGATGATGCCGGAAATGGACGGCATTGCGGCGACAAAAATGATTCGAACAGAGCTCAAGCAAACCAGCCTGCCGATCATCGCTCTGACGGCGAATGCCGGCGAAGAATACCGCCGCATTTGCCTCGATTCCGGTATGAATGACTACCTCAGCAAACCGATCGAATTGGATGTCCTGAAACAAAAACTGGGCCAGTGGTTGCCAGTTGACCAAACTGCCGAATAAAAACCGGATCGCTGCCAGTCTGCAGAGGAGGCGAGGGGCCGCTAACGGTTTTTTTAATAGCCAGTAAAACGGAAATACAGTCATTGGTGCTGTTGCTATATGGACTTGCCAGCACTCCGGTCTAAATACCAAATTGCTCTCGTTGGGGTTTACCTCTTGTTCACTCACTGTCAGAGCAGCGTGGTCCAGAGTCCATCCAGCGCCATGATTGCGCTGGCAACGCCGGAAGCGAATTGTGCGACTGTGGCAACAGAGCGGCAGTTTACTTTTCTATTCGGTCTCACGAATCTCAATACGGCTGATTTCAAGGATTACACCTTCAAAAGCGCAAATAGCTATCGCATAGTAAAAACCGCCGATTGGCTCGATACAGGTATTTCCGTGGGATTAGGCTATTTGCTTTCGATTCAAAGCAGCACTCTGGATTTGATGGAATGCGATCAAAAGGTAACGATTCAAAAGCCGGCCGACATCCAAAAGGAACGCAATCAGGCGCTGGCGCGCTATTTGGAAAGCCGGTCCGGCAAGAATCAATCCGAACTGATCGTCACCACCAATGACGGTGAACAGCATCAGGGTCATCTGCAAAGTCTTGATGATAGCAACCTGGTGCTGCTCGTACCTGAGGATGCGCCAGCCGGCGAGGTGGAAAACACAGTCCAGGATGTGATCAGTTTAAAGAGCGGTACTCAAATCAGCGGCAAGATCAAGTCACAAAACAGCGAGAACATTATTATCGAAACCGAAAAGGGCCTGCAAAAGATCAGTAAAGCAGATGTGCTGAAAGTGGCCTTCAACAAGACTGTTCCGCTGGTGGCCCCCAAAGTGACCAAAGAAATCAACATCGCCAGAGATCAAATCAAGCGCTTGTATTTTTCAGGTCAATAACTCTGGTAGGGCTAGCGGTCCGCCCTGCCCAGGTCAGCCCGTTGGATGTCAGGCGCTTGGCTCCGCAGCCTGATTTGATCCCTGCGGCCGGCACTGCTACCGAGGCCGAGCAGACAGGAAGGCCTGAAAGCCCTCCAGGATCAGGCGACCCTTCAAGGCCTCCGCGGCGCTGCGCTCGCTGAAGCTGCCCATCTTGACCACGTATTGATCGCCGCGCCGGTAGACATAGATCGGCTCGCTCCATTTCAGGGAGCTGTCCAGGTAACGCTTCAGATTTAGAGCATTGCGCGAATCGGCAAAAATGCCGATCTGGACGGACAAATTCTGCTGCTGACTCTCGGGTCGTATCAGTTTGCCTTGATCCTGATCTTTGCGCGGATCCTTGACTGCCGGAGCGACATAGCGCTCGGCTTCGTTTTGATTCTTTGTGAGCAGCGCGTCGATTTCGCGATTGGCCTGGGGGTCATCGCCCGCACCGCTGCCCTGGCTGATGTAACCGGACTCGGGGCCAAAGAAGTCATAGGTGGCGCCACGTTTGGCCACTCCGCTTTTGCCATTGCCCATCCGCACAACGCTGATCTGGACCGGAGTCAGTCCCTGGTCCTTGTATCCCAGCAGTTCAGCGCCGTATTCGCTGATATCCAACACGCGATCGCCCACGTAGGGACCGCGGTCGTTTATTGTAACTAAAATTTCTTTATTATTTTCCAGGTTGCGCACCAGAGCGATGCTGCCGAGCGGCAGGGTTTTATGAGCTGCGGTCAGTTTGCTGCTGTCAAAGATATCGCCGCTGGCAGTCGGCCGGCCGTCAAAATCGCGACCATACCAGGAGGCCACGCCCGACAAACGGTGATCGCTCGAATCCCCCGCGCTGCTGGTGGCAGTGACCGCCGTCGCCGTTTCGTTTTCTGGTTTGACGGCTTCCTGGTCGAGTTGGATGCGCCGATCGCTGACTGTGTCGTTATCCGCATAGCGGTCCAGACGCGTTTCGCTCTCGCTTGAATCCGTGCGCGTATCGCTCTTTGTGCTTGTATCGGTCTTGCATTGACAATCCTGATCATTGTGCGCCGTTTCTGTGGATCGAAATTCATCGGAAACCGCCGACGGTTTATTCTGTAGTGCCGGGTCCTGACGGCTCATCTCATTAAAAAAACTGGCTTCCGGATCCGCCTGCG
>JAGRNA010000227.1 GCA_020441005.1 Leptospiraceae bacterium | reverse complement strand
CAGCCCCGCAACCTGGCCAAATCGGTGACTGTAGAATAAATCGACTTTCAAGAGCCGCGGTTGTGCGCCGGCCTCCTCGATCGGTTATGAATAACAGTATACTGCTCTACGATGACGACCCACCCCTGGAGCGCATCCTGGGTCGCCTGCATTCCGTTTTTGATTTTCGCGTCGGTATTTATAGCCCACTCAAGCGACTGCGTAAATTGCATCCAGAAGATAGTATTTTTTATTATCATCCCGATCCGGTGTATGAACAATGCATTTGCAGGCAAAAGGATCTGTTTTCCTGGCGGGAAGTGCATGGCCATGACAACGATCAACCGGCCGCGAGCGACTTGTCGTCCGTTTTTGCGCGCGTTCACTATGCAAGTGATCTGAAACTAATGCACAGCCTGGATCAGGTCGCCGATACAATTATTGGTGATCTGAGCGCCTGGTTCAAGACCGACAAGCTTCGATCTGTTGGTCCAGGGTCGGGCGATTATCAGTGTATCGGTTCTGAAAAGGATTTACATATTCACAACCGTGCCCAGGTTCTGCCAGGGGTTATTTTCAACACTTCCGCAGGCCCCATCATTATTGACCGCGAGGCCAGCATCAGTCCGCATAGCTATCTCCAGGGACCATTGTATATCGGGAAGGGCGCCAGACTGGACAATGTCCGCATTGGCGGAGCCTGCTCGGTGGGCAAGCAAGTGCGTCTGGGGGGCGAGATTGAGAACAGCATTATCCAGGATTACTCCAACAAGCACCATGACGGTTTTCTGGGCCACAGCCTGATTGGCCGCTGGGTCAATATGGGTGCCATGGCTACGACATCTGACCTGAAAAATAATTACGGACAGGTACATCTGCAAATCCCGAGCCAAAACAGACCGCGTACAAGCGCGGACGCCGCTAACTGGGCCTTGCAGGAAACTAGTACAAATACAATTAAATTTGGCTCGGTGATCGCAGATTGCGTGAAAATTGCGATCGGCACCATGATCAACACCGGCACCGTGATCGACGCTGGCTGCAATGTTTTCGGTCAAATGCCGGCAAAGTACATGGCTCCCCTCAGTTGGGGCCGAAATGGCGTGCCGTACGACAAAGAACGCTTCAAGCAGGACGCTCGCACAATCTTTGAGCGCCGTGATCATCGCGCAAGCAGCGCGTTCGACTTGTTGGTCGATCGACTTACCGCTGAACAGGGTCTTTTCTCTTGATCAGTCTAGCTGGTCCGTCAGCTCGTAGTAGCCATCGCTTTCCTTTAGCAAACCGGCCCGCTTGAGTTTGCCCAGGTTGCGGCTCAGAGCTTCTGCGCTTAGTCCCAGATAATTAGCCAGCTGATTTTTTGGTATCGGCAGATAGACCTCATTCCCGCGCGCCCCCATCTGCTCTAAAAACCCGATGATGCGATCACTTGCCGATGGCAGCATCAAGAGGGCCGCCTTGTCCCGAAACATGGCAGTCCGGTTCACGAACTCAGCCTGCAGACAGCTGCCAATGTCTGGATTTTGGTCCAACAAAGCGGGCAGTTGCTGTAAGCCACATTGGCTTAACTCCGTGTTTGTCAACGCCATACAATTCGCCGGATAGACCAGCCGAGTCCAGTCGGTCGGCGGGGTCTGTAATAAGGGCTGCAATGCTACCACAGAGCCTGGTCCAAAAAAACTCAGGATTGACTCGCTGCCATTGGGCTGCACTCGAAAGACCTTGCACAGGCCCTTATGAATAATAAAAAAGGCATCCAGGGTTTCACCAGCCCGAAAAATCATCTGATCTTTGGCAAAAGTCCCCTGTCGGGCCATTTTTTGCAGATCCAGGCGGCATTGCGCATTCAAACGATCCCAAAAACTGCCCGGCAGACTGGTTTGCATAACGACCAATACTACCGGACATAGCCCGGGGAGTCAACGACCCTTTGTGCGCCACTTTAAAGCCGCGACAATTCCCTGGCGCGCATAGTCGCTAGCCTCGCCCAGCACACGAGCCGCTTCCTGAGGCGCATGAAAGCCCATTGAATTCTCGGCTGCAATAAAGTCCAGCCGCCACTGAGCCTTGCGCTGTAATTCCAGGGCCATCTGCAAGTCGGCATCGCTGGCGCCCTCTTTCTTAGCCGCCACGATCGCATCTATCAGGTCCGAAATTGCCTGCCCGCCGCGTTGTAGCAGGGCCTGGTTGCGATCTTGAATAATCGCAACGCGGGCCTGAATTTCGGACTCGGATTGTTTATGACAGCTCTGACAGGCGCGATTCACGTTGAGCAGGGGAGAACGCACCCAGTGATCCGAAATCTTGGTCGCCCCTTCGCGCATGTAGGGCATATGACAATCCGCACAGGATACGCCGCTACGCGCGTGGATGCCCTGGCTCCATAACTCGAACTCCGGATGCTGGGCTTTAAGGACAGGCGCGCCGGTCAACTTGTGCTTATAATCAAAGAATCGCTCGCCGCTGGCGTACTTCGTATTATTCCAGTAGGCCTCGGTTTGTTCGACCGTAAGCCCGTTGCCCCAGGGAAAGGTCAGTGGAAAACCGCTGGAGCAGTAGTACTCTACATGACACTGACCACAGGTAAATGAGCGCATCTCATTGCGGCTGGCCATGGCATTTGGATCATACTGGCCCTTGCGACCGTCAGCGCGCCACTGTTCGATGGAAGGCAGATGCGGAGTGGCTGTTTTGGAATTCGCCAGCTTCTGAATGCCCTGGATAAAACCGGGCCGCGTTACACGTACGGCCATGGTCTTGGGATCATGGCAGTCCACACAGGAAACCGCATGCCCATGCCCCATATCATGTAGCTGTTTATTCAAATCCTTGTAGGAAATGGCGTGCGTCTTTTCAAAGCCTTTGATGGCATCGCCATCACCGAGCTTGCGATAGAGCGGCATCACGGCACCGTGGCAATGCAGGCAAGATCCGGATTGCGGCTTGGTTTGACGATCGGTATTTTCCTGGTCCTGCAGCATATAGGCGTGACCGCGACGATCGCGGTAGTCGATGGCAAATGCGTAGCCCAAAAACATTTTTTTCAGCCAGGGATCGCGCTCTATTTTCTCAGCCGGCAAGGCTTCCGATCCGCCATGTCCGCCAAAACGGGTGCGCGTGGAAATCGCCGTTTTTTTATAACTATCATACTGACGGGGCCAGTTGAGACCCCATTTGGCTGGATCGGTATCATCCTCGCCGACATCGGCCACGCGCACATATTGGTGCATTCCCTCAGCCTTGCGCTGGAAGATGTTAACCAGCAATGCCGTAACGAGTATGGTTGCGACAACACTGCCTGTCAATATCAAGAGATGCTTGCGATTGCTCGCAATGAATTCAATCAGTTCTTTTTTGTTTGGCAAATTCATGGCCGCACTTCCTTCATTTGTTATACTATTATTGATTTCATTGATTCTGCGATTTATCCGTGTCGCTGAACGTTGTATTCCAGGTTACCACCACTAATCCGCTACCCGACCCATCCCGGGCGTATTGCCATGTCCCACATCAGCATGGCATTTCACACAACGCATTTCTGCGCCCGGATAGACGGCTGTATTAGCCTGAACCATGTGAGTCACCTGATCGTGGCAGCGCACACAGCTAGCCTGCAAAATGCGGCTATTTGATTCCTTGATCAGAATCGGCTCGGGAAAATCCTGTAAGGTAAAGCCTTTGGAATGATGATAACCATTACTGGCTTTGGCCATCAGTTTAGCAACCAGGCCTTCCGGCATATGACAGTCGTTGCAGGCAGCCGCGTGTTTGTGACCTGATTTAAGCCAGCTGTCGTACTGGCTTTGCATGATGTGGCAATTTATGCAGGCCCGGGGATCGGAACTAAAATAGGAAAAACCTTCGGCAAATTGAAAGGTATAAATTTGCAGACCGATGAGTATGCCGACCGAGGCAAAGACCAGTGAAATCAGATTGGCTTTAAGCAGTTGCATCCGGGGTCTAACCTGTCTAAAACTTGTATGTCATCTGGATATAGGCAAACTGGGCCCTGGGATCAAAGCTCTGCTCGCTCCAGGCCAAAAAGGCGGCCGGGTTATTGATCTGGCCATCCTGAATGTCCGCCAGAACAGTCTGCAACCACAATTGATCCTTTACCAGACGGTTGTCCTTGTATTTGCGCACAGCATCGCCAGCCAGCACCAGGCTGTAGCCAAGCTGGAACTCTACGCCCCAGGATTTGATGGTATAGCGCAGGTCGTATTCATCAAACAGGTGCTCCCCCAAATAAGCCACCCCCAGCGAATTGATCGTGCCATTGGAATTGTAAGTGCTGCCATATTTGCTATTGGCGGCCGATTCCGTTGTCGTGTGAGTCGCCCCGGAGGCGCCGCCACCGGTTACCTTGTACCAATCATCCTGGAGACGATGCTTTTTCACATGCCAGTAGGCCACATAGAGTGAGCCAAAGTCGCCCAGCTCCCAGGTCAGGTTTACGGATTTGGCAATCATATTCTGCCAGCTCACAAAATCGGCCTGACCATAATGCAGGTGGTTGGTGTGAAACAGATTATGAAACGTAGCTACTTTGGAATCATTACGATTGGGATCGCCGCTGGCCACGGCAACTTCCGCGCCCAGGCGAAAATTCGGGTCTATCTTATAGCCGGCGTTGGCTGCCGCTGCCCAGGCGTCATATTCTTCCTTGCTCAGGTATGCCCGACAGCCGCTTTGACCGGCGGCTGTATTCGTGCCATAGACCCGGCAGGGGTTGTAGGTCGCATCATACAGGCCGGCAATCGTGTTTGGCAAGGGCACCACAACCTGAGCGGTGTCCCAATCTGCGGCAATGTGTCGACCGCTTTGACCGCCCTGGGCGGCATATTCCACTGTCCAGTCCAGATGGCCAGCGGCCTTGCCCTTGTGCGTTCGATTGGTAATGCGGCTGCCGAGGGTAAACAAATTGTCCTGATCGCGCGTCCGATTGTCGCTTTGTATTAGAGGCACCAGGCCATTCTGGAGCGCTACAGTCGGATTCATATTCGAATTCGTCGCTTGCTGCCAGGAAAGATGTTTGCCTAAAAGATAGGCCTCGATGTGCAGATCCTGGCCGGGCTTGATTGTATTGTACCAGCCGGTGAACCAAGCATCCTTGATAGTGGAACTGGTGTTATTGCCCGCCGAATCCGAGTCCTCTTCGGCTAGCGCCGCCGCCCACAGATGGCTATCGAAAAAATCCGAGCTATATTTGAGACGCAGGGCGTCAAAGCTGCGACCGACATTGGTCCAGTCCAGATGGCCGACCAGACGCTGGTCGCCATAGGCCAGGATTTGACGTCCGGCTTGCAGTTGGAGCGACTGGCCGCCAAACTCCAGCCAGGCCTCGCGCACATCCGTTGATTGATTGGTACTGCTGTTAGCCGTATTGAGTCCGGTCGGCGAACCAGTCTCTCCGCCCCAGACCCGGCTGTCTTGCAACAGCACACGGGCCTTGATTCCATCATCAACAAAATCAAAGCCCACTTGCACTTTTTGACCAATAAACTCCGCCTCATCAGCAGTCCGGGAGCAAACCCCGTTGCTGCAGCTGTTGCCGTGCTTGTCAAAATCGTAGTTCGATTTTTTTTCCGGTCGTACACGAACCTGACCAATCAGGTCAAAATGATCCATGAAATCAATTATTTGGTCCAGCTTCTTCTCGCGCTCTGTGTTGGTTTGCGCTGTGAGCGGTACCAGGCCGATTAGCATGGCCGGCAGTATTGCCCTTGCTAGACTTTTTGTGGCATATCGATTCGTCCATTGCATAACACTGACTCCAGCACGCAGTGTATCACATTGCCGGTGTTTGTCCTTGATCTGGATCAAATCGGGGGATTTTTTCAGGTTTCCATGCTGGATGCCGGGCTTTTTTCTGGTCTACCATTTGCAGCGCAAGCTGCCAGCTCTGACTCCCACAGCAGTCTGGCGTGGTTGACTATTTTTAACTGATCATTCAGGCGCTGCTGGACAGATCGCTCCTTAACGGGGGCTGTCCAGGTGGCGACGGTGGAGTTCGAGTTTGATCGTTTTTTGCATGCGGGTGCGATGCTTGAAGACCAGTGAGCCGCAGGGTCCGGATTGCAGGTCCGGCTGCATTGGCGGCCCCACCAGGGGATCCTCCATTGCCTGTTCTAGAAGTCCGGCCAAATCGATCGGCCGCCACAGCGCACAATACTGTTCTATTAATCTGCCGGACCATTTAAACTGATGAAAACTCCTTGCCTGGAATACAATTCGCAAAAAGCTCTCTAATCTGTAAATCATGGACCCGCTTGCTGACTTCAGATTATCTGTTGCCGTCGATACGAACAAACCAGGCATCCATTTCGAAGCCGGGCCGACTCTGCCGCCGGCAGCTGCAGAGTATCTAGCCGCATACCTGCAAAAAACGCAAAAATACCGCAGCATGGGTCCAGCGGGAAAAATTCGTTTTAGCCTGTATCAACCGGTCCTGAATAGCCCGGCCGGTCATCGCTCCTTATATATGCGCTTGCGGCGCAAATTTGCACGCGAACGCCGGCCGCAAGCCGCTACCATTGGAGTCACCGCGGCCTGTCAATGCAAGTGCGAGCACTGCAGTGCGGACTATCACATGGCCTCTTGCAAGCGCCCGCTGTCCAGCGAGCAATTGCAAGCCGCTGTGCGCGAAGCAGTTGCGCTCGGGGCCACCACCATTATTTTACTTGGCGGCGAACCGCTGCTCAATAAGCAACTGGAGAGTATCATCGCGGCCGTTGATTCACGATTAGCCCAAACTGTGCTCTTCACCAACGGCGAATTTCTTGGCAAACAACGCTGCGAAACGCTCGTCAGGGCCGGGCTCGACGGCATCTTTGTCTCTATCGATTCACCGCAGCCCTCGGAGCACGATGCTCTACGCCACCGACCGGGCCTGTTTGACAAGCTGCTAGCCGGAGTTTCCAACGCAAAAGAGGCTGGTCTCACGGTCGCGATCTCCTCCTACCTGACAACAGAACGGGTCCGCAATGGAGTCTTTGAAAAAATGATGGAGCTGGGCCGTCGCACCGGCGTTGCCGAAGTGACCTTTTTTGACGCCATTGCGGTTGGTCGCCTGAAAACAGGGGCCGATCAATGCAGTTTCCTGGATTCAAATTCACGCCGCAAAATTGCGCGACTCACGCAACGCTATCGCAGCAATCCGCTCTATCCGGCCGTCACCCCCCAAAGTGTGCTCACCGCAAGCACCGGTAGCAGCTTTTGCTTTGCCGCCAATACTCAATTTTATTTATCAAGCACGGGAGACATGTGCCCCTGCGACTTTACACCACTCTCCGCTGGTAGCTACCCGGATCAAAGCATCAGCGTACTGTGGGAAAAAATGATTAACTCGCCGCAGTACAAACGACGATCCAAAATTTGCCGCATGCAGGATGCCCGCTTTCGCAGTGCGACGATTGATCGGATTCCAGCCCACGCCAGCCTGCCCTATCCCCTGGCATTGCTGAACGCTGCAAAATGACCTCGCATTATCCCGGCTTGCCGTCCGGGCGGGCCTGCCACAGAACAGGAGTGAAGCGTACCAAATAAAGCAGGAAAGCCAGGGTCCAAAA
>JAGRNA010000226.1 GCA_020441005.1 Leptospiraceae bacterium | reverse complement strand
CGAGCCATGCATGGCACCGCCAGGGCACTATTGCACAATTGTGTTGTCGGCGTCAGCACGGGCTGGAAGAGACGACTGGAATTAGTCGGGGTTGGTTACCGGGCGCAGTTGAAGGGCAAGGAACTGGTTTTGTCGCTAGGCTACTCCCATGATATTCATTACCCGCTACCGGAAGCGGTCAAAGCCACTGTGACGGACCAGACCAAGATTGACCTGGAAAGTATTGATAAACAAAAACTGGGACAGGTTGCATCCGAGATTCGCAACCTGCGGCCACCCGAACCGTACAAGGGCAAGGGAGTCAAGTACGAAGGGGAGCGTATCCGCCGCAAGGCCGGTAAAGCTGGGAAGAAGTAAGGTGTAGCAATAGATGGACCGCTTAAAAAGAAAAAAAATTCGCCAGGAGCGTCGAGTAAAGCGCGTACGCAAGGCTACGACCTCCAAATTTGGTCGGATGCGACTGGCAGTGAATCGTTCAAATCGCAATATACGTGCGCAAATCATTGATGATGAGAAGCGGATTACCCTGTGTTATGCAGGCACGGACCAGAAGGATTTGGGGCAATCGGCCAAGAATAAAGATGCAGCGCGCAAGGTGGGCGAAGCCATTGCAAAGGCCGCGGCAGCAAAGGGTATCAAGCAGGTTTATCTGGACAGGCGTGGGCAGCGTTATCACGGCAAAATCCTGGAATTTGCAAATGCTGCCCGTGAAAATGGACTGGAGTTTTAAGTATGGCATCACCGGTGATGGAAGTTGAAAAAGAGTACGAGGAGAAGGTTGTCAAAATCAATCGAGTATCCAAGGTTGTGAAGGGCGGTCGTCGTTTCTCTTTTAACGCCCTGGCGGTAGTCGGCGACAAAAAAGGCAAGGTGGGTGTTGGCCTGGGCAAGGCCAAGGAAGTGCCGGATGCAATTCGGAAAGCGATTGAGTCTGCCCGCAACGGTGTCCTGCAAGTCAATTTAACTCACAAGAACACGTTGCCACATATTGTCGTGGGTGAGTATAAGTCCACGCGTGTCATGCTAAAACCAGCGTCACCGGGAACGGGAATTATCGCCGGCGAAGCAGTGCGCTCGGTTGTCGAGCAAGCGGGAGTGACGGACTGTCTTACCAAGGTGCATGGGTCAAAAAACACAATCAATGTGGTGCGTGCGACCCTCGATGCCATGCGGCAGCTAGAGGATCCGGTCTATTCGGCCCGTAAGAGGGGAATTACTTTGTCTCAGCTATTTGGGCATGAGTACTAGGATTCCAAAGGTAGCAACAGGCAAACAAGGCATATAAAAGATGAGCGCGAAACAGGTAAAAATCAAATTGATTCGCAGTCCGATAGGGCGCAATCCACGCCATCAGGCGACGGTCTATGCATTAGGTCTGCGTAAAATGAATCGGGAGCGCGTGCATAGCCTGACTCCGGCCGTCGCCGGTATGATTAAGCAAGTCGAGTACATGCTTGAAGTGAAGGAAGTGAATTAGGAATGGCACCGCGAGAAAATCTAAACCTGGCGGATATTCAGCCAGAAAAAACTAAAAAGAAACTGGAACGCAAAAATTCCGCACTCCAGATCAGTGTGCCAGGCAACAGCCGTAAGGTACGCAAGCGCAAGGGTCGCGGTCATTCCAGCGGGATGGGTAAGACATCCTCACGCGGCCAAAAGGGTCAAAAAGCGCGGGCTGGCTTCTCGCGCACAGCCGGATTTGAAGGCGGCCAAATGCCCTTGCATCGTCGCTTGCCCAAGCGCGGCTTTCGCAGCATTAATAAAACCGTTTACCAACTGGTTAATCTGAACCGGATCGAAAAGGCCGGACTGAGTGGGGAGATCACCCCGGATATGATGCGCAAAAGTGGGCTGATTCGCAAATCGAATGAACTGATCAAGGTTCTGGGTAATGGAGAGGCCAAAGGCGCTCTTAAAATTACGGCCGATGCATTTACGAAGGGCGCGCAGCAAAAAATCGAAGCAGCGGGTGGAAGCTGCCAGACCCGTGACTTGAAAACCGAAAAGAAGGCCGTCAAAACGGAAGCTGCCGCCAGGAAAGCGTGATTCTGGCGGGAATCAGGTATAGATCCAAGCCAACCAAGAAATGAAGACAATATTAGCAATCCTCAACATACCCGAGCTGCGGCGGAAGGTGTTCTTTACGATCGGTATGCTTGTTTTGTACCGCTTTGGATCTTATATCACCATTCCCGGGGTGAACCCGGTTGCAGTTGCAAACGCGAATGCTCCCGGACAATCATTTATGGAGATTGTGAATGTGTTTTCGGGCGGCGCCTTGTTTCAGTTGTCTGTATTTTCGCTCGGGATCATGCCCTATATTTCGGCTTCTATCATTATGAATTTGATGACAGTGGTGATTCCGCCCCTGGCTCGTTTGCAACGGGAAGGCGAAGAGGGTCGCCGTCAAATCAATAAATACACCCGTTATGGAACCATTTTACTGTGCGCTATTCAGGCCTTTTTTATCCTGCAATGGGCGACCAGCGATCAGGCCCGCAGCCATGACGGCCAACCGCTTGTTTCACCGGAAGTCGGTACATACATGTTCATGTTTATCGGCCTGGTCAGTATGACGACCGGTACAGTCTTTTTAATGTGGGTTGGCGAGCAGATGACCGAACGCGGCATCGGTAATGGCGTGTCCTTGATTATCTTCGGCGGAATTATTGCGCAGCTGCCCAAGATGCTCTTTAAGACCTTTCAGAACCAAAATGTTGATACCTTTGCCGTTATTATTCTATTGATTGTGTTTGGTATTCTGATTGCCCTGACGGTGATTCTACAGAGTGGAGTGCGCAAGGTCCCAATCCAGTACGGCAAAAAAATGCAGGGTCGCCGTATGGTGCAAGCCCAAAGTCAAAGCCTGCCCTTTAAACTGAACTCGGCCAATGTGATGCCGATCATTTTTGCCTCATCACTATTAATGTTTCCACAGACTGTCTTTGGTTCGCTTGGTATTGCCCAGGAGTGGCTGAATCCCTTCGCGGCCGACTGGTACAAGCAATTGCCGTATTATGTGATCTACACTGGTATGATCATTTTCTTTTCATACTTTTACACAGCGATTCAGATTAATCCGCAGGAACTATCAGAGAATCTGAAAAAATATGGCGGGTTTATTCCTGGTATTCGACCGGGCAGCCATACGCGCGAATTCATTGAATATGTGCTCAACAGAATCACCCTGCCTGGTGCGATTTTTTTGGCCGCGCTGGCCCTGGCGCCTTATTTCGTAATCGATGCCCTGGATCTGGAGACAGATCGTAACACGCAACAATTGGCGTACACTTTCGGCGGAACTTCTCTTTTGATCATTGTCGGTGTGGCCCTGGATACGCTCAAGCAAGTCGAATCGCAGCTATTAATGCGCAACTATGATGGCTTTATGAAAAAAGGAAAAATCAAGGGGCGCAGATAACTTATGAAACGACTACTTTTCATGGGCCCTCCCGGGGCTGGCAAGGGAACGCAGGCCGCCATCATCTGCGATACATGGCAAATTCCGCAGGTTTCCACTGGCGAGATTTTACGCGCGGCTGTAAAAAACGGAACCGAAATGGGCCGCAAAGCCCAGGAATATATGAACTCGGGCCAATTGGTGCCTGATGCAGTCGTCATTGGCATCGTTGAGGATCGTCTGCAAGAGGCAGATACTAAAAACGGTTATGTCCTGGATGGTTTTCCGCGCACTGAGGCCCAGGCGGAGGCACTGGATCAGATGTTGGCCAAACGGAATCAAAAGCTCGATTGCGCCCTGAACCTGAGCGTACCGGACGAGGAGTTGATCGGGCGCCTGCTGGAAAGAGCCAAGAAAGAAGGGCGGGCCGATGATACGGAAGAGGTAATACGACAGCGGTTGGTGACCTACAATCAAAGTACGCGGCCACTGATTGATTATTATCAAAAGCATGGCATCCTGAACAATATTGACGGTGTTGGAGCTCTGGATGAGATCACAGGCCGAATCAAGGCTGTGCTGGAGTCGCTCTAAATAGCGGGTAATTAAGGGTGACAGGACAAGGATCGTCAGAAAACTGACAATTTCGAAATTATTTTATTTGGGATAGGTAATTGGCTAAGGAAGAGGCAATAGAAGTTGAAGGCACCGTGATCGAGACGTTGAAAAACGCTATGTTTCGGGTGGAGCTGGACAATGGGCACAAGGTCTTGGCCCATATTTCCGGTAAAATGCGGATGCATTATATCAGAATTTTGCCGGGGGACAAGGTCACTGTTGAGCTGTCGCCCTATGACTTGACGCGTGGCCGCATTACCTATCGTAAGAAGTAACCAGGACAAATCGATGAAAGTGCGAGTATCTGTAAAAAAAATCTGTAGCGATTGCCGGGTGATTCGACGCAAGGGAATTGTGCGGGTGATTTGTAAGAGTAATCCGCGCCACAAGCAACGACAAGGATAATAGAATATGGCACGTATTTCGGGCGTAGAGCTACCAAACAATAAAAGGGTTATTATTGGACTAACCTACATTTACGGCATTGGTCCTTCCCGGTCCAAAGCGATCTTGAGCAAGACGGGCATCAACCCTGATACCCGGATCAAGGATCTGGATGATCAGCAGGTGAACGAGATTAAAAAGGTAATCGATGCCGAGTACCGTGTGGAAGGGGATCTGCGCACCGAGGTGCAACTGAGCATCAAGCGTTTGATGGATATCGGCTCCTATCGCGGATTGCGCCATCGAATGAATTTGCCCACCCGCGGTCAGCGCACAAAAACGAATGCGCGTACTCGTAAGGGAGTGAAGCGCGCTGTTCCAGGCAAAAAGAAGCCGCCCGGACCAGGCTGATTCAATCAGGTATAATACGAATAAAAGGAAAACAGCTCCATGGCACAATCAGGCAAGAAAAAGGAAAAACGGACTGTAACGAATGGTACGATCCATATCCAGGCTACTTTTAACAATACAATTGTTTCCGTAGCGGATCGGTCCGGAAATGTGATTGGCTGGTCCTCCGCTGGTCATATGAATTTTCGCGGGGCGCGTAAATCTACGCCCTACGCCGCGCAAATGGCAGCCAGAGATGCGATCGAGAAGTGCAAGGATTACGGTCTCAAGGAAGTGGACGTGCTTCTGAAAGGGCCGGGGATTGGCCGCGAAAGTGCAGTGCGTGCGATTTCGAATGAGGGTATTCATGTGCGCTCCATTCGGGATGTAACGCCTCTGCCGCATAACGGGTGTCGCCCGCGCAAAAAACGTCGGGTCTAATCGGGTACGAGAACTAAATAAATTTTGAGTCAGGAGCAGCGCCTTGTCTACCAGGTTTTTATTGAAAGGATTGAAACGCCCCAAACAAGTGGAGTTGGTTTCAGATGTAAGTGAGCAGAGCTACGGCAGTTTCGTTGCCGAGCCTTTTGAGCGCGGTTTTGGTGTGACGATTGGTAATTCCTTGCGTCGTGCTTTAATGTCCTCAATTGAGGGAACAGCGATTACCGCCATTCGGATCGAAGGCGTGGATCACGAGTTCTCCACGATGAATGGCATTGAAGAGGATGTGGTGCGCTTGATTCTGAATCTCAAGCAGGTGCGGGCCCACTACGAATCGGAGACGCGCGATGAACCCAAAGTCATCCGCCTTGAAAAAGCCGGGCCTGGAGTTCTCAAGGCCGGCGATCTGGCGATCGATTCGTCGATCCAGATTCTGAATCCAGATTTGCATCTGGCAACGCTGAACGAAGACGCCCATTTGGTCATGGATCTGCAATTTGAGCGCGGTCGCGGTTATGTGCCGGCGGAGGTGCTCAAGACCAATATTGACGAAATTGGCACCATCCCCCTCGATGCGATTTTCTCTCCAGTGCAGCGCGTGAATTACAAAATCGAAGAAACGCGCGTTGGGCAACGCACAGACTATGAGAAGCTAAACCTGGAAGTCTGGACAGATGGATCGGTTTCCGCGGAAGACGCTGTCGCCTATGCTGCCAAGATATTAAAAGAGCACCTGACCGTGTTCATCAACTTTGAAGAAGAGGAGATGGAAGACGATCAGGAGGTCAATGAATTCGATGAGACCTTGCGTCAAAATCTGGACAAGCATATTGAGGAGCTGGAGCTGTCTGTGCGCAGTCTGAGCGTGCTCAAGAGCCTGGAGATCGAATTTGTTAACGATTTGGTCAAGCGTACTGAGGAAGAATTGAAGAAGTCGCGGCACTATTCAGTGCAATGCGTGGAAGAAATCAAAACCAGACTTTCGGAAATGGGGCTAGAATTTGGAATGCGCGATGTATTTGCCGGTCGTGAATTTTAACCAGGAATTGCGGGATTAGTACTATGAGAAAAAGAAACGGAGTCGCTCAGCTTAATAAACGTAAATCGCACCGGGATGCGATGTTGCGCAACATGGCCACCAGTTTGTTCGAGCACGAGCGGATTGTGACCACGCGAGCGAAAAGCAAGGTCTTGCGCAGTTATGCTGAAAAGCTGATTACACGCGCAAAACAAAATCTGGTCAGCGATGCGGCGCCTGAAAACCAGTTGCACAATAAAAGGGAAGTCATGAGCGTAATTCGCGATCGCGGCATCGTTGTGAAGCTTTTTGAAGATATTGCTCCTCGTTATAAAGAACGCGAGGGGGGCTACACTCGCATTATCCATTTGCCGGCCCGCAAATCTGATTCAGCGCCAATGAGTATAATTGAACTAGTGGATCGCAAAGAGAAAATTCGCAAGATCAAGACCGATGCCGATAAAAAAGCGCGCGGCGATTCATCTGACAAAGGTGAAAAGAAGGAAACCAGGACCGATAGCACCTCTGGGGACAACAAAGGCAAGTGGTACGATCGTTTTCGTCGTAAGAAAAAGCAACGCGAGCATAACTAAAGCTGCCTGAAAAAGGACTCTGCTTTGCAGTCAAAGCCGGCCCAGACCCATGGACCGGCTTTTTTTACGCTGTTTATCTGAGTTATGCATCCGACCGGGTGCAACTTGGCAGAATTGCACTCAGCCGGACGACGGATTTACCTCGACAAGGGTGCCAACACCGCTTTTCTGTCCTGACTTGTTTACGGGGTATATGCTCCGCTCCAGGTACCAAATCGCATAATGAGGAAAAACCATGAATCCCTATGATATAACCAAATACTACGCTCGTAAGAAGTTCCTTAAGATATTCGGCGGCGAAGTCAAGATTTACGATGAAGACCAGCAGAATATGCTGTTTTTCGTGAAACAGAAGGCTTTTAAAATCAGGGAGGACATCAGCATCTATTCCGATACCTCTAAAAGCAATGAACTGCTGCGTATTCGCACCAAAAGCATTTTCGATGTTGCCGGCACCTATGATGTCAGTGATTCTGCTAGTGGCACCCAGGTTGGCGCCCTGCGCCGCAAATTGTTAGCTTCCTTTGCCCGGGATACCTGGTTGATTCTGGATAAGGATGGCAATGAAATCGGTAAGGTCCAGGAAGACAGCATACTGACCGCTCTGCTACGTCGGCTTGTATTGGGAGTATTACTGCCACAAAGCTTTACCTTCACTGTGCAAGGAGAGGTGGTTGGCATCTGTAAACAGACTTTTAATCCCTTTGTACCACAGTACCGGGTTGATTTTAGTATGGATAATGCAGGGAAACTGGACCGCAGACTCGGAATAGCGGCCGTAGTACTACTGCAGATCATCGAAGGCAAACAGCAGTAGAATACACTCCCATCCTGGAATGCGGCTGATCCGATCCGCCGGGAACAACAAAGCCCTGCTTTGGCAGGGCTTTGTGCGGACCGCTGCAACGGCGCTTGATGCTTTGACTCGGAGGGTTACTTTTTAACCTTGGCAGTTGTTTTGAATTGCGGCCAGCTTTTCTTGGAAGCTTCTTCAATGGTTGTTTTTTTGAATAGCGTTAGCAGGTCTTTACGCTGCTTTTTCCAGGTTTCGTGTATGGGACAGGGGTTTTTGTCGGAGCATTCCGCTTGTCCCAGTATGCAATTGTCTTCTAATCGCGTGCCGTCCACGACTTCCAACACTTCTTTCATGGTGATTTTTTTGGCTTCTTTTTGCAGGCCAAAACCGCCGCCCGGGCCGGTAACAGACTTCAGGTAGCCATGACGCACTAAATCTTGCAGGATTTTGCCCAGGTATGTCTTTGAAACCTGAATGCTTTCGGATAGCTCTTTTACACCAAAATAATTTTCCTCAGGGTGAGCCGCCATGTAAACCATCGAGCGTAGTGCGTAGTCGAATGCCTTTGATACCATATCAATGTCCTTAAATATAAGAATTCAGTTAATTTAAATACGCACATGATACTTGTAAACTAAATTTTTTAACTCCTCAATTGATTATTTGAAATTCTGTGCGCCGATTCATGCGATCCGCCTCTTTGCTCGCATCTGTAGATAAAGGTTGCTGGTATCCTGCACCACTTGAACTCAGCCTATCGACTGATATGCCGAGCCGCACAAGAGCTTCCAGGACAGATTGGGCTCTCTTTTGACTTAAAAGCTGATTATAACGGCTAGAACCATGGCGGTCCGTATGACCCACAATTTTAATTCGCAGGTGAGGATTCAGCTGCAAAAAGGAGGCCAACCGTGTCAGTACAGGCTGTGACGCCGTTTTGATATTTGCTGAATCATAGTCGAAGTAGATATTATGCAGAGTAAAGCTTTGATCTTTTTGCGTTAAGGGTTCCAACTCAATCGTGCGCATTTTTTCTTCTGCCGGACGGGCTGCAACATGTGCAGAAAAGGGAATGTAGCCGGCCGCCTGAACGCTGAGATCAAAATCGCGCTTTGGGTAGTGGGG
>JAGRNA010000031.1 GCA_020441005.1 Leptospiraceae bacterium | reverse complement strand
TCCGTCCTCCAGCTGTCTTTCCCGCACCTAAAAGCGCATGCTTCCAGGATAGCGGCCCCGCGGGGGTCTCGATGGCACCAACCGGCTGGGCAGACTCCTGGGGCTTGCCCACCACCGGAGCCGGGGCCGGGGCCGTCATGCCCGCCGCCTGATTCTGGTCCCTGGTTTCTATCCCTTGCACCGGGAGTGTTGCCGGGCTGACACATACTTTCACTGGTGGGGAGTTGCGGGTATCTGCTGTGGTAATCTCATTGGTAGTGCTGGCTGGAGCCGTTGGCTTATCTTTTGGGCGACTCCAGTTTTGCAAGGCCGGCGGCGGCCAGCGCGCGGGGATACTTCTTTCTCCGGGTAAGACCTGGGCCCGCGCGACAATCAGAGCCAGGACCTGCTGGTGGCGTCGTCCGATGACTCGAGCAACAGGGTGCGATTCCAGCAGTGCGAGTAAAAGACAATTCTTTTGGCTATAACCGCCATCCCACAAGAAATGGCTGAGACTGCGCATCAGGGCTGGTCGACTGGTTTCCCGTTCTCCTTTTTGCAGCACCAGCAGGGCGCGCATGGCGGAGCGATCATGAGTTCCAAAGACCTGACTCCCGGGCAGCTCCAGACCCAGGCGGCGCAAGTAGCGCATAACTCGACGATCGAAATGGTTCTCCTTTATAATCTGGCAATCAAAGTTGCTTTGCGTGACCCAAAGCTGCACCAACTGCTCCAGAGGTAAACGCCGCCAGCTGGATTGAAATGCAATGGGCTGATCTTGATCGGTATTTCCTGCCTGAGCGGGGTAATGGGGCAATACCAGGGGATCACTAGCGACGGGCATGCAAATCCTCAAGTTGCTGAAAGGCGTTTTGAATTCGACGGGAAAGCGCCGTCAGGATTTTCATCGCCCACCTGGGATGCGTTTTAAAAATTAGCTCGAAGCTGGATTTATCCAGAGCTAAAAGACGCGTCTGGGTGGCGGCAATCAGCGTGGCCGATCGGGGCGTATTATCCAGAATTGCCATTTCACCAAAAATCTCACCGGCACCGAGGGAACTCAAGACCTTGTAATTCCCCTGTTTGATCTTCTCGGTCACAACGACCTTGCCGGCAATAATCAAATATACCTCGTGACCGGCCTCGCCCTCGCGAATAATGATCTGCCGCGGCTCGAAGGTTTTTCCATATTTTAGAAACAATTCAGCCGTCAGGCCCTGCTCGCCTTCGAAGCCGAGCTTCATCAGGTCAAAATCATGTGTAATTTCAGTATCCATTCCCATGTTCCCTTCCAAGGCTGATTGCTAATCCGATTGCTTGATACGCAGGTTCAATTCGCGCAATAATTTGCTCATAATCCGAATATTCAAAAGGGCGAAACTGAGATTAGCGACCAGGTTTTTTTCATACTCCACTCGGGTAAAGGCGATCGCCTGCACATCGTCTTCTGCAATGGCCGATGTGTAGCGATTGCCGCCATTCAGGACCTCCAGCATGCCAAAAACCTCGCCTTTTTGCAGCAGAAAACGGTCCTTGTGCAGGGCATTGTAGGATTTGGCCAATTCCACCTGCCCTTCCACAATCAGAAAGACGCAAAGCTCATTCACCAGAAAGTCTTTCTTGTATATTGTTTCTCCCTTGCGAAATTTAACCAGGGTACCACTTTCTGTCAGCTTCATAGTCGTCTTTTATACCTGCCCTATTTAATTTCGTACTGTGCACGGCCTGATCAAAAAGATTTTTTCCTTTCACTGCAAGCCTGGCATTGCAATACGGTCGCGGGGATCCGCATTCCATAGTATCGGTTATTGACCGCTTCGTATTGACTGTTGCCCCGCCGGTCAGGATTTGTCTTGTCATTTTGTGCGTTCACCGGACAACCATGGAAAGACAGACTACACCGGTTGTAAAAGGCGCAAGATGGCTCTCAAACAGGCCCGTGTGACCTGATCCGGAGTAAAAGGACCACAAAACATGCAGTTCAGTTTTGATGAATGCTTCCAGGTTTTCCCGGAATTGGATACTCCACCTGATCTGGACCAGTTTTGGGAAGAATCCCGTAACGAGCTGATGAAGGTGCCGGTCAACGCTCAACTGCGAATTCAATTAAAAAAATCCTTTGGACGGGAAAACAGCTATGATGCCAGTTTTGATGGCATTGATCACAGTCGTTTGCAAGCCATCGTCAGTATGCCCAAATTAGGGGCCAAAATCCCGGTCGTGATTGTGTTCCACGATTACCTGGACGAACCGCTCATAGCCCGCCAGTCTGGAGCGCAAAAAATCGCCCAGTTTCACTTTATGCTGCGCGACCACCAGACGGGCAAGTCCGTCACAACGGTCGATCCGGACGAGACGGACCCCAGGCACCTGATTCAGGATACCGGTCTACAGGAGGCCCGTCATAACTACCTGTGGCAGTGTTATCTGGATGCCATGCGCTGCCTTGACTTTATTCGACTGCAGAAGGGTCTGGCCAGTGATCAAATTGCTGTAATTGGCCATGGTTTGGGCGGCGCAATGGCCGTTTTTTTAGCCAGCCAACAGCCTCAATCCATCCGGGTAATCGCTCTGGAGCGACCGGCATTGATGTGGTATGAGCAGTGGCTAAAAGATGCCCAAAGCCCCATGGCACGCGAAACAAATCTGCTCTATCGACCTGGCAAAGGTGTCAGCCGCAAAGTACGCAATAGTCTGGCTTACCTGGATCCACTCAATTGGTCCGAAAAACTGGAAATGCCGGTCCTGTTGCAGGCCAGCATGGATGACGCTCAGAATCCGCCGCGACCCGGCTTTGGCTTTTTTAACCACCTGCGTTGCAGCAAGGACATGCAGGTTTATCTGACAGATGAGACCCGCAACTGGCAAATGGAACAACGGCTGAAATCCCTCGAATTCATCCGGGAACACCTCGACCTGACGCAGTAGGGTCTGGCCAGTGATTAGCAAAACAAATTTCTAATTCAGTTTACAAAATAAAAAGCCTGCAGATTGTGGTCCCCTGTACTTATCCATATGAGCGAAAACGAAAATAAATCTAGTCCAGATCTCCAAAATGTGGGCGCAGATTCGGGAGATCGACGCCCGCATCAGCGCAAGACCCGTTATCGTAAAAAGGTGCTGGATACACGTAATCTGAAACTGGATTTTAAACATCCGGAAGTGTTGGAACGATTTATTTCTAAAACCGGTAAAATCCTGCCGCGTCGTATGACTGGCGCCACCGCTAAAATTCAGCGCAAAATAGCTCGCGAAATCAAACGATCCCGTCAGATTAATTTGTTGCCAATCACTAAAAGGTAATCCCAGGGTGTAATGATAACGCGGGTGGATCCGGCAACGATCGGCCCGAAACCGTGAAGTCAGCTAGTAATGCTAAACCCGGCAAGCGAGAGTATCCTCAACCCGGCCAATCTGGAGCTGCTGGAGGATAAATACGAGCAATTCCTGGCCGATCCCGGCTCCTTGCCAACGAACTGGATCGACTTCTTTAACAGTATGGAGAACGTCCAGTCTGATCTGCTGGATCATGATCTCGAAACAGACCTGCCGGAGGTCACCGCCACAACAGATTTGCACATGCGCATGATTGGCTTGATGCAATCCTATCGCCGGCATGGTCACTTGCAGGCCCTGACCAATCCTTTACATGATGCGGCCAGTCCGGATCATCACCTGCACTTTGCCGAGCAGCAATTCAGCGCACGGGAGTTGCGCCAAAAGGTAAACCTGTTCTTTGGCGGTCAGAAGCAGTCGGCGCCGATTAGCGTTTTCATCCAACGAATGCAGAAGGCCTATTGCGCTTCTGTCGGCAGCGAGTTCTATTATATACGTGATGATCAGCGACGCCGCTGGTTGATCGAGCAGATCGAAAGCCGCAATCCGGACGCACGTCTTGAGACCAGCATTCGCCTGCGCATTTTTGAGAAGCTGTATGAGGCCGAAAGCTTTGAAAAGTTCCTGGCCACCCGCTATCCTGGTAAAAAGCGCTTTAGCCTGGAGGGGGGGGAAAGCCTGATCCCCACCCTTAATGCCTTGATCGAAAATGCTGCCACTTTTCAAATAGAACAAGTTGTGATTGGCATGGCCCATCGGGGCCGCTTGAATGTGTTAGCCAATGTCATGGGCAAGGATCCAGCTTCTATTTTTGCCGAGTTCGATGAAAAGGTTCAGACAGAGGAGCGCGCTGGTGATGTGAAATACCATATGGGCTTCTCGTCCGATATTGAGTATCTACGCGGTTATCCTGTACACCTCAGCCTGGGTTTTAATCCTAGCCATCTGGAAGCAATCAACCCGGTTATACTGGGTTCCACCCGCGCCAGACAAACCAACCATGCTGATCAGGATCGCACCCGGCATTTGCCGGTGCTGATTCATGGAGACGCCGCCCTGGCCGGACAAGGCATCAACTATGAAATCCTGAATATGGCCGATTTGCCTGGTTACACAGTCGGCGGCACATTGCACATTGTAGTCAATAATCAGATCGGTTTTACCACCAATCCGGCGGAAAGCCGCTCCAGCACCTATTGTACTGACCTGGCCAAAATGCTGCAATGCCCGATTTTTCATGTCAACGGGGATGACCCCGAGGCCTGTTATCAGGCTATCTTATGGTGTCTAAGCTGGCGCCAGGAATTCAAAACAGACGTCTTTCTGGATATTATTTGCTACCGCCGCTGGGGCCACAATGAAACAGACGAACCGGCCTTCACTCAGCCTGATCTATACCGAAAAATCAAACAGCACAAAACAACCGCCCGCTTGTACGAATCAAGATTGTTGAACGAGGGTCTGGCCGAAACCGATCTGGCTGCGATCCGGAACCGTTGCAATCAAAGACTGGAAGATGCCTATCAACGCCTACAGCAAGAGAATATTGAGATCCAGCATGATAGCCTGAACCGGCAATGGCAGGGTATCCGACGGGCCAGCGTGGTAGAGCCCCATACAGCCATAGCCCGCGAGCGGGTGCAAGATCTGAATCAGCAACTGTGCACGCTGCCAGCGGACTTTCAACCGAATAGCAAAATTGCACGCCTGTTAGAAAGCCGCAAGCAAGCCACTGCGGATTTTCAGAGTGCAACTCTAGATTGGGGCCAAACGGAGCAGATTGCCTACGGCAGCCTCCTGGAGGAAGGCTTCCATATACGCCTGACCGGGCAGGACACGCAGCGTGGCACCTTTAGTCATCGCCACGCAGTACTAGCAGATACACGGACACCTGGCCGTTCCTGGATGCCCCTGGCCCACATTGGCCAGGAGAAGGCCCGCATTGAGATCATCAACAGCCCTTTGAGTGAAATGGCCGTACTTGGTTTTGAATTCGGATATTCATTGGCCGATCCGGGTACCCTGACGATTTGGGAGGCCCAATTTGGCGATTTTGTCAATAATGCCCAGGTTATCATAGACCAATTCATTTCCAGTTGCGAAGCCAAATGGCACCGGATGTCCGGGTTGGTCCTCTTGCTGCCCCACGGCTACGAGGGCCAGGGGCCTGAGCATTCCAGTGCTCGTTTAGAGCGATTCTTGCAATTGTGCTCCCGGGATAATATCCAGGTCGCCGTGCCCACTACTCCGGCGCAGTATTTTCACCTGATCCGGCGTCAGATGCTGCGTGATGTGCGCAAACCATTGATCATAATGAGCCCCAAATCCCTTTTGCGTTTACCCGCTGCGGCGTCTCGTCCGATCGAACTGGTACACGGACACTTTCAGGCCCTGATCGATGATCCAGACAGTTCAAAGCGGGCCAAAGATGTGCAACGGATCCTGTTTTGTGCGGGCAAGATTTACTATGAGCTAATGCGCCAACAAAGCGCGCGCGAGGCCTGGACGGTCGCCATTGTGCGCATTGAAATGCTCTATCCATGGCCGGAAAAAGCTGTGCAGGAAGTACTGGATCATTATGGCAATGCCAATGAAGTGGTCTGGGTACAGGATGAACCGCGCAACCAGGGGGCCTGGATTTACGCAGAAACCCGTTTTATGAATCAGGTGCACTCTCCGCGCACGCTGCACTACATTGGACGGCCCGCATCTGCAAGCACGGCTACAGGGTATATGGTTGTTCATAAACGTGAAGAAAACGAGATTATGGAAGAAGCCTTTTGCGGCCGGGGTGATATAGAGAGCACTATCGAAATCAGGAAGAATTAAAGCATATGGCAAAGTCAATTAAAGTTCCCGCGATGGGTGAATCAATAACCGAAGGCACGATTGCAGACTGGCATGTTTCCCCCGGCCAGGGTTTTCAAAGCGGCGACACCCTGGTAGAGATTGAAACCGATAAAGTCACCATGGAAGTGCCGGCCCCGACCAGCGGCGTGTTGACCGAGATTTTGAAGAGTAGCGGTGAAACAGTAGCCATAGATGAAGTCATTGCCCGGTATGAGGAAGGTAGTGCCAGTGCAGGAGCTGCCCCGTCGACTGCGGGCGATGCCACTGATCCAACGGGTGCAGTCGACAGCGCAGGCAATCAGTCATCAGCCGGCGTTCCGCAAACCGGGAATCCGAATACCACAGTACCTCCCGGTGCCGATCGTCTGGCACGCGAAAACCAGGTGGATCCCGGACAGCTGCAAGGCACCGGGATACGTGGCCAGGTCCGCAAGGCCGACATTGTACAGCATTTGCAAAACGCCAGTCATAGCACCAAACAACAATCCAGCCAGGCGATTCCGGAGGCACCGCCGCGCCGACTCACATCTGCTGCTGAACTAGAAACCGTAAAACCGATGTCACGCCTGCGGCAGCGAATTGCCGAACGACTGGTGGAAGCTCAGCAAACAGCCGCTATTCTGACTACCTTCAATGAAGTGGATATGTCCCGTGTCATGGCCTTGCGGTCTCAATACAAGGAAGTCTTCAAGGAAAAATATGGTATTGGGCTCGGCTTTATGTCTTTTTTTGCCCATGCTGCCGTAGAGGCTTTAAAATCTGTGCCGGCTGTGAATGCCGAAATACGGGGCACTGATTTAATTTACAAAAACTATTATGACATAGGTGTGGCGGTTGGCGGCCCCAAAGGCCTGGTTGTTCCGGTGATCCGGGGAGTCGATCAACTGACCTTTGCCGGTTTTGAAATCGAGTTGGCGCGCATGGCCCAAAAGGTTCGGGATGGTAATCTGGCCCTCGAAGACATGCAAGGCGGCACATTTACCATTTCAAACGGCGGTATTTATGGTTCCATGATGTCAACGCCTATACTCAATCCACCGCAAAGCGGCATTCTGGGTATGCATAATATTGTCAAACGGCCAGTTGTGGTTCAAGATGAGATCGTCATTCGACCCATGATGTACATCGCCCTCTCCTATGACCATCGCATCATTGATGGCAAGGAGGCCGTTACCTTTTTGGTACGCGTCAAGGAATGTATTGAGAATCCCGAACGCCTCTTACTCGCTATCTGATCGATGCGCCAAATCGTAGACGCGTTCGAGATCCAGAATACACTGCAAGGCATTCTGCGGGTCGGATCCAAAACCGATCACCCCGCCAAAATGACCATCCATAACCAGCGCCCGGTGTTCGCGGAATGCGCCCTCATCAAACAAGCGTTGCACAGCCTGAGCCATTTCCATACTCCCATAGTCCACGGCACCGGTTGCCGGATAGGCATGGTCTAGCATGTACTGCCAAAGATCCGGTTTGTGAATGTGGATGATGGCCCGCACATCAGGATCAATCAGGTACACAGCCGCGTGACTCAGGCTTTCACTGGATGGTGTCGCGGCGCCGCAGGCCTGTAAATAAAAATCCCCCAGACTAAAAGCCTGTACCAACACATAGTGATCCCGGGTGAGCTTCGTTAAATGCGCTGTTTGCGAGCCGCTGATCAGAAAGCCACCTTGCAATGAAGGCGCACAGTCTGCAAAGGTATGCAGCGAGTCCATGTGCGCATCGATACGAACACTCAGGTTACCGTAACCCATTCCATTGGAGTCGAGGCCAATGTATTTTTTTTGATGCAGCACAGAGCGCGCCGCTTCCAGTTCTGCGACTTTCGATTCGAATACCGGTGGCAGCTCCGTCCGGGTATGGTCGTAGCGAAACTTGATAATACCTTCCTTTGCCCCCATACGAATACCCTAAGGTTGCCTGGCCAGGCTCATAATTTCAGCCGTACGAGCCGGAATCACACCGGCCTCGGTGATCAAGCCGCTGACCAGACGTGCTGGCGTAATATCAAATCCCGGATTATAGACCATCTGCTCCGCAGAAAATATCTGCACGCGCCCCTGAGCCCCTTGCACCTGCTCTGGCTCGCTAACAATACCGCTGACGCAGCGGATTTCGGCATCCGACCTGGTTTCAATAGGTATATCAGAACCAGACTGCAACTCAAAGTCAATGCTCGCGATAGGTAAATTTACATAGAAGGGTATATTATTATCAAAAGCGGCCAGTGCTTTCTGGTAGGTCCCGATTTTATTAGCCACATCGCCATTTTGACTGACGCGATCGGCACCCACAAAAACAATATGGACCTTACCCTGTTGCATTACAAGCCCACCGGCATTATCAACAATGTACGTGCAGGGTATGCCGGCCTTTGCCAACTCCCAGGCAGTCAACGCGCCCTGATTACGCGGTCTTGTTTCCTCCACCCATACATGCACCCGCATGCCAGCCTGGTGGGCCAGATAGACCGGCGCCAGGGCAGTTCCCAGATCGCTAATCCCGAGCCAACCCGCATTGCAATGGGTCAGGACCTGAATCTCGCCTGTCCCATGGTGCTCCTGCACCTCACGCATTAATTCGAAACCAAACTGGCCAATTCGACGGGTCTTGATTACGTCCTCATCACTAATGGCTATCGCCTCTTCCAAAGCCGCTCGGGTATGCTCCGCGCCTTCATATTCGGCCAGTCGGCGTAGCATGCGCTGCACCGCCCAGCGCAGATTGACAGCTGTGGGCCGGGCATGCTCCAGTTCCCGTATCTCAGGCATGACCAACCGGGTGCGCCCCTGATGTTCACGGGAAGATAAATACACCCCGAAAGCAGCGACCGCGGCGAGCGTACCGGCCCCTCTGACCGTCATGTCGCGGATCGCCTCGGCCGCTTGTGGTGCGGTCCTGATTGTGACAAACTCCCGGGCATGCGGCAAACGGCGCTGATCCAGAACGATTAAATCATTTTCAGAATTAAGGCCATAGGCTTTGTATTTGAGCTCCATTTTACTACCAGTCTATAACTGCAAACTGCGCTGACAAGTGTGAACCGCCCTCCTGCCAGGCCCCATCGGAAAGATTGTCGCCTTGGCAGGGGCCTTGAAATACGATGTCCAAATGCCGCATACTGGACGTCGGGACCCCATACCATCAATTTTGGGAGAGCAAACTCTGTTATTTGAAGCCGCCTGGGAGGTATGCAATCAGGTGGGTGGTATTTATACAGTAATCAAAACCAAGGCTGCCACCATGCAGCAAAACTTTGGCGAGAACTATTGTCTGCTGGGGCCCTACAATGCAGAACAGGCCGCAGTGGAATTTGAGGAAGTACCAGCTCCACCCGTCTACGAACAAGCGCTGACGGAGCTGCGCAGGAATGGACTCGCGGTGGTGCATGGACGCTGGATGATCAGCGGCCAGCCCAGAGTCATCCTCTTTGATTATCAAAGCCGCTTCAACCAGCTGATTACAGACAAGTATCTGCTATGGAAAGACAATGGCATTGCCACGCCGGAGGGTGACGTGGAAATGGACCGTGCGGTTGCCTTCGGATTTTGTCTCGCCGATTTTTTCAAGGCCTTGACAGCATCGATCAAGGATCGGCCCGTATTGGCCCAGTTTCATGAATGGCAGGCCGCTGTTGTGTTACCGCGCATTCGTCATCTGCGGTTGCCGATGAAGACAATCTTTACCACGCATGCGACCCTGCTCGGACGTTACATGGCCAGCGATAACCCGCGCTTCTACCAAATACTGGATCAAATCAATGTAGAAGATATGGCGCGGCATTATAGCATTTTTCATCGGCACTCGATAGAGCGCACAGCCGCTCAAAGCGCCACCCTGTTTACCACCATCAGTGAGATTACCGCCTGGGAAGCGGAACGAATCTGCGGTCGAAAGCCGGACATCCTGCTGCCCAATGGATTGAATGTGCAGCGCTTCACAGCGATGCATGAATTTCAAAACCTGCACAATCAGTATAAAAACAAGATTCATGAATTTGTAATGGGGCACTTCTTTCCCAGTTATAAATTTGACCTGGACCAGACCCTGTACCTGTTTGTCAGCGGTCGTTATGAATACAACAACAAGGGGATGGACATCTTTATTGAAAGCCTGTATCGTCTGAATCAAATGCTGAAGCAGGCAGACAGCCCCATGACAGTTGTCGCTTTTATCATTACCCAGGCAGAAGTTTATAATGTCAATGTGGGCACGTTGCATAAACGCATTATGTTCGACGAACTAAAGAAGATGTGTTCCACAATCCAGGAAGGGGCCATGGAACGCCTGCTGGCAGCGGTGGCTGTCGGTCGCATGCCGGATTATGATGAATTCATGCCGCCGGAATACCAGACGCGCATCAAACGCACAATGCTCAGTATGAAGAGCGACACACTGCCCAATATTGTTACCCATGATATGGTCCACCATTTGTCAGATCCGGTGCTGCGCCATCTGCGCCACCGAGATCTGATAAACCGGGAAGATGATCCGGTAAAGGTCGTTTTTCATCCCCGCTTTATCAAAGCCACCATACCCTTGCTGGGCCTGGATTACGACGAGTTTGTGCGTGGTTGTCATCTGGGGGTGTTTCCCAGTTATTATGAGCCCTGGGGTTATACTCCGCTGGAATGCATTGCTCTGGGGGTTCCCACCGTCACCTCGGACCTGAGCGGATTTGGCACCTATGTAAAAGAGAACATTTCCGACCCGGGGGAGAATGGCATCTACGTTCTGAAGCGCCATAATACAGCCAATGAGCAAAGCATCGAAGCTCTCACCAGACATCTATACGACTTTGCGCAGCTGAACCGCAGGGAAAGGATTGAAATGCGCAACGATGTGGAACGGATGGCAGATCAATTCAGCTGGGATCATATGATCGAGTTTTATAAAAATGCCTACCAAAAAGCGCTCTACAACTAATACTGCACATTTTTAGCCCTTTAGCGATGGTTGCGAAATATGAATGCTCCGCAGAGATTGTGGCATGGGATGAGCGGCAGGCAGACGAAATCGCGCGCATTTTCTTAGCTGCAGTGCACGCAATACCGGACCGTTTCTATTCGCGCTCGGAGCGGCTTGCGTGGGCACCGGCGGTCTATAGCAGCACACATTGGCGCCAGCGTTTGCAGGAATATCAAACCCGGGTCATCCGCTTTGGATCGGCGTATTGCGCCTTTCTGAGCTATCAGCCCAGATCAGATGACACAGAACAAATTCCGGTGCCGGGATTGTATATTGACTGCTTGTATGTTGATCCGGTTTGGCAACGCCAGGGACTGGGCGGCCGATTACTGCAATACGCCATCAATCAGGCCACAAACGGCCATTACCACTCTTGTTTTAGCGATGTTTCCAGGGCGGCCCGGTCTTTATTCGAGAATTTTGGTTTTCAATGGCACCACACAAACCAGCTGGTACGTAACGGTGTGGAACTGCAAAACGATCGCATGCGCTACCGCCTGGCGCAGCAGACGCAAAAAGAACTCGACAGCTGACCTGGTTCCCGGCTTTGCTTTTCTATGGCACCTGAAACGCAACAGTTTGATTTAATCGTCCTTGGCGGTGGTCCGGGTGGATATGTGTGTGCGATTCGCGCATCGCAGCTGGGATTAAAAACTGCGCTTGTAGAAAAACGCGCTACGATCGGCGGCACCTGTGTCAATGTCGGTTGCATACCATCCAAGGCCCTTTTGGACTCCTCTCATCGTTATCATGATCTGATGGAAGGATTGACGGAGCACGGAATCGAGGTTGAAAAACCGCGCCTCAACCTGAAAGCCATGATGGATCGCAAGACCGGTATTGTTAAAGAGCTGACCGATGGGCTTGACTTCTTGATGAAAAAAAACAAGATCACTGTCCTGCGCGGCACAGGCAGCTTTATCGGCCAAAAGGATGGACAGGTCCAGATTCAAGTCGAGGGACAGAATGGCAGCGCAGTGGCGCAGGCCGGCAAGGTCGTTATCGCCACCGGCTCCGAAGTGATTCCACTGCCCGGTCTGGAGGTGGATGGAGAACACATTATTACCTCCGATCACGCCATCGCCCTGCAGAAAGTTCCAGAGCACCTGGTCATTATCGGCGGCGGAGTCATCGGCCTGGAACTGGGATCGGTGTGGAAGCGGCTGGGGGCCAGGGTCACGGTGATAGAGCTCTTGCCAGGCATTCTGATGGGTCTGGATCGCCAAATGCGTGAACTGGCATTGCGACTATTCAAACAACAGGGTCTGGAGTTTCTATTTGAACACAAGGTTGTCGGCGCCGAGAACAAAAAAGGCCAGGTCGAAATTAAAATCGTTGATAAAGATGACAAAGAAGCCGCACCCATTATAGCAGATAAATTGCTTGTTGCAGTCGGTCGCAGGCCCTTCACAGACAAGCTGAACCTGGAGTCCGTGGGCGTAAAGCTGACAGAGCGCGGACGGGTGGCGGTTGATGGCCATAGTTTGCAAACCAGCAATCCGCTGATCTACGCCATAGGCGATGTGATTGACGGACCCATGCTGGCTCACAAAGCCGAGGAGGAAGGCGTCAAAATCGCGGAAGACCTGGCCGGCAAATCGGGCCATGTGAATTACAATGCAGTGCCCTTCGTCGTATATTCCTGGCCCGAAATTGCCTGGGTTGGCAAGGGGGAGGATGAACTGAAGGCGGCCGGTATTCCCTACAATTCTGGCAAATTTTTATTTCGACCGAACGGGCGCGCCAAGGCGATGGGAGCAGGAGACGGACAAGTCAAGATCCTGGCTCATAAAGAAACCGACGAGTTGCTTGGCATTGCAATTGTTGGCCCCGGAGCTTCGGAGTTGATTGCCGAGGCGGTGATTGCAATCGAATTTGGAGCGGCAGCGGAAGACATTGCGCGCAGTTTTCATGCTCACCCTACGCTGGCCGAAGTCATGAAAGAAGCCGCCCTGGCCGTCGATCGGCGGGCGCTACATGCCTGAACAGCCGGCTGCGCACACAGCCAGGGCCGCTAACACCGCCGTTTCAACCCGTAAAATATAATTGCCCAGGTGTGCAGACGGAATGCGTCGCTCCGCAAATAAGCGACATTCGGCGCTCGAGAATCCGCCCTCCGGGCCGATCCAGATCTCAAGCAGGGCATTATGATCCAGCTCCGCCGAGACCGTCTGGTGCCAGGCTCCAAAGGAAATTTCAGCCCTTGGGTGCAGCCATACCCGGTGCAAGCCAGAATCATTTGACGGATTCCTGGCGTCCGCGAGCCAGTCACTAGCTTTGACAAGCGTTTGCAAACCAGGTAGACGCAACCGTCCGCTCTGACTACCGGCTGACTCCAGGATCCGGCGCATACGGGCCATATTATAGTTCTGGCGATCGCTGCGCTGCCAGTGTATGGGCTGAAAATCAGCCATGCCCAGCTCGGTTGCCTTTTGTAACAGCCAATCCAGTCTTTGGCCGGCTGGCAGGGCGGAGACAATTCTGATGGCCGGTTCGCTAGCGGACGGAATGGGAAGCAGCTTTTCTATCCGGAATTGCCAGGCGGGAATTTCCAGTTGAATATGGGCGTATTGGTTCCAACCATCTGAAACCAGCAATTCCGCTCCATTCTCCAACCGCAGGGCCCGACAATGCTGCACTTCCGATCGACTTAGTTTTACAACCGAATCCGGCTCAAGTGTTGGTCGATAGAAAATCATTCGTTTTTGAGTTTACAGAATTGATTTTGGACAGAAAGTGGCCGTCTACTGTGCAAGCCGATGTGGCGGAATTGGTAGACGCAGCGGATTCAAAATCCGCCGGGAGCAATCCCTTGTCGGTTCAAGTCCGACCATCGGTACCACTTGCACTAACGCCCTGGGTGTTGTTAGACCAGTTTGCGGACGCAGTTCTGCACGGAGCAACTGGTGTAATCAATCAAACAATCGCGAAAAAGGACCCCGCTTTTTTGATCTGCCGGCCGAAGCTCGGTTATACAAGGCAATCGCATATCAGTTTGATCGGCTTCCAGGGCATAGATCAAATCGGCTGGATCTGTGGCCAGCTGGATGGCAATTTGGTCCTGTAGAGACTCCAGCTCCAGGGATTGCTCCCATTGTTTTGTTTCTAATACTGTTGACATTATGACCCTCCCTGGTCACCGGGTTGGTCATTCGTGTTTTTCCCAGGCGTTGCAGCCAGCTGACAAGCTCCCATTCACTTCCCAGGTGGCAAACGATCCACCGGCAGGAATGCACATACAGCATGCTGGCTACTTACCATCGCACTGGATTCATATTTATGTAATCGTATCTTTCTGTTTTTACTTCCAGGCACCGTTCAGTAGTACTCATCCCGTCAGCCGGAACCCCGTGTCCAGCAGGGTTTCGGGCGTTGTTTTGAGCTCTGAACGAGCGAATCGCTTTAGATATGAATCGCAGTGATCCGGCCCTGCTACATAGTATCGACCGGCAGTAAAACTCTTTTAATGCCTTACATCCCTTTTTGGTAGAATTGCACCTGGTTGCGACCGCCATGCTTGCAGGCATACAGGGCTTTATCCGATCGTTCGATCATATTCTTGTTCGTTCTTTGGTCCTCGTCCGGATCCAGTACAGAGACGCCAATAGACAGGGTAACCTTCATTTCCTTGCCTTCATGCACAACGGTCATACCCTGCACGCTGGATCTGATCTTTTCTGCCATTTCCATGGCGCGATCCGCGTCCGCTCCGGGCATTAATACGCAAAATTCCTCCCCACCGTAACGGGCGGGAGTATCTACCGACCGGGCGCTATCGATCAGGACCCTGGCAACGGCCTTCAAGACTTCATCCCCGGCCTGATGACCGTGGGTATCGTTGAAGTTTTTGAACTTGTCAACATCCGTTAGCAGCAAGGCTAAAGGCAGCTTGCGCCGCAAGGCCCGCTCGCGCTCTTCCCTGAATCGGGACTGAAAATAGGCATGGTTCTTGAGGCTGGTCATCATATCGACCGTGGCACGCTCGTACAGGCGGGCATTGTCTACTGCCACACCCCCCAGGGAGGCCAAATCCACCAGAAAATTGCATTCCGAGTCGGGGTACTCGCCGCCAACGACCTTCTCCCCCAGAACAATCAGACCCATCACCTTGCCCTTGGCTTTCACCGGCACAATCAGCTCGGCTCCCATCTCGCGCACCAGTGCCAGGGAAGGTATATCGCCAATTTTCTGGTCCAGCTGATCGACTGTCATCGCCTTCTTGGAATGCTCAAAAAACTCCAGCATGGGCGAGTCGAGTGAAATGTGATAGTCCTCGATTGGACGTTGCAGGTCAAAACCCTTATAGCCGGCTACCAGCGTAATCATATCCGAGTCCATTTCGGGCGTCAGGAAAAGGGCCGCACTGAGCGTCTGCACTTGTGCCAGACACATATCAAGCACCGCCTGGATCAAGTATTGGTAATCCAGGGTCGAATTCAGGGCCCGCGAAATTTCAAGCAATTGGCGCAAGTCATAGATTTTTTTTTCGTATTGCTGGATTTCAGCCGGGATTTCAGTCATTAGAATACTCTTGTATTGAGAACATATAAACGGCGCGCCGGACTGGCTGGCAATCAAAAAGTAACATTGGAACCCTGTTTTTAGACTGGACAGCGGGCCGGTCTTCGATTCTGTGCTCGTATGTTTAGTAAGCCTGTTGGCACTCGTATAATGGTTCCGGCGCTGCTTTTTTGCAGTGTGTATGCTGCTGTCCTGCCAGCCCAGCCCGTCAATGAGGAGCAGCAGACCGTCGAGACTCCGGCGAACAAATCGGATGAAACGGCGCCGGCCGATGCTATCAAAAAAGACGTAGCCACCACGGCGCAAGACGCGGACGGGGTTCATCGACAGACGGAAGGCATTATCGGCCTGATCCTGCGCGGCGGGTGGACCATGGTTGGCCTGGCCTTGATCTCAACCATCATCCTGGCTTTTGCGATTGAGCGGTTTTTGTATTTTCGCAAGCAAAACCTGGCAACCAAAGGCTTCAGTGATGAATTTCTAACCAAATTGTCGCATACTGGTCTGGCCGAGCTGGGTCAGGAATATATGAATGATTCGCGTCTGATAGCCCGCATCCTGAGCCAGGGCCTGACCCGCCACCCGAACGACATGGAACAACTGGAGAAGGACATTGAACGGCGGGCGACCGTGGAGATGGGTCGCCTGGAGCGCGGCCTGAATCTGTTGGCCAACTTTGGCAACCTGGCCCCCTTGTTGGGCTTTTTTGGCACGGTGGTTGGTATGCGTGCCAGCTTTCTGCAATTCGTCATCCAAAAGGCCCCGACGGCCCAGGACCTCGCCGGCGGTGTGGAAGAAGCCCTGATTACTACCGCCGCTGGATTATTGATCGCAATTCCGACCTACCTGGTTTATAATTTGTTTGTATACCAGATCGATACTCTGGGAACCGAAATTGAAGTAGCAACGTCCCAGATTCGGGATCACGGCAGCCAGGACTGACCGGCAATGCACATCAAAAGGAACAGTCGCACAGTAGAAGAAATTCCCCTGGCTAGCACGGCCGATATCGCTTTTCTGTTAATCGTCTTTTTTTTGGCGGCCAGCGCACTGTTGGAAATGCGGGGGGTGCGAATCCCCGTCCCTAAAAAGGATGCCCCCCCTATGGAAATTCTTAAAAAGAACATCTATCAAATTGACATTGATGCAGAGGGGCAAATCACACATGAGAAGGAGTCTTTGCCATGGTTGCAAATCCTGAGCAGCGCCAATCAGGAATCGCGCAAAAATAAAGACCTGGTGGTCCTGATCAAGGTCAATCCGGAGGCGCCTGTGGACGTGATCCCGAAAGTTATTCAGGGACTACAGGACGAATCGATCCAAAAAATTTCAGTCAGTATGGAAAAATAGTACCGGTCTTTCCTGCTTTACATTATGCTTTCCTTACGAAAAAGACGCAAACCGCCAGGCATCCCTTTGAGTGCAATGGGCGACATCGCTTTTCTTTTACTCGTCTTCTATATGGCCACAACCATGGTCACCGACCAAAAGCCGCGCGACATAGCAGTGCCGGAGTTAGACAGTCGCGCGCAGAATTCCCCCTACCCGATTGTGATGTATCTGGATCAGGATTTGGCTAGCCGCGGGCAGGTGTTTGTTTTCAATCAGGAAATTCCGCTGGAGACCCTGGCCGGCGAGTTGCAGGCCCGCGCAGCCAGTGCGCCTGGTGGTGGCAGCCGCTTCTTTTTAAACATCGAAAAAGATCTACCCTATCGTCATCTGCATCGCGTCATGCAGCTGCTAAAGGAAGCGCAGGTGCGCCAATTGGTAATTACAACGCGGCCCGGATCTCAAGGTGCCAGTGGCCCGGATACCACCGCCGGGGATGAACAGCACTGAGCCTATGCAGAGGATCCTTGCCGCCATACAACGCCTGCGTGAGCGCAGTCAAAGCTGGACCCTGCTGGAATGGATGCCCGTCAGTGCTGTACTACAACTGCTCACCATCCTGATCATTCAGTTTCTAATCTGGCTCTGGCCGGCTAGTCGCGATGAAGCCAAATCCATTCAGCTAACGACGGACATGAGCTTTGTTGAATTTGAGACCGAGACCTTGCCCCAGGCCCGGTCTCGTGATTTGTCAGATGAAGTAATCGCAGTAGATACGCTGCGCGACGAAAATCAAATCAACTGGAACAATGCAGTCGATCCCAGCTTTGATTTTTCGCAGCGCTACACCGCGGTATTGGCCATCAATAATGCCAATCAGGAATACCCGGGCAGTGCCACCGGAGCCAATTTGCCTACGGTCGCTGTCGATGTGCGCTTGTACATTCGGGCTGATGGAACCATAGGGGCCGTTAAAATCCTGAATGTGCGCAGTCCTGGCAGCGCTCATCAACCTTTTCTGGCTGAGTTTAAAGAAGCGGCCCGTAGAGTGATTTTGTATCGCACTCGTCTGAAAAACCAGCCCTACCGGGAGGGTGGAGTTCCAAAGGATTTTGTCTGGGAAACCACAATCAAATTCAATCTCAGATAATCTGACAAACAGGAGTCGCAATGAAAATCAGCAAGCATGCCTGGCAAAGACACCTGATCCACTTTGATCATGTGCTACACAGCAATCGTACTGCGCGGCGACCAGCCCTGGCTTTATACAGGAATGATTTGCGCACCGTGCTCTTTCGTTTGGAGGCCCTTGCGCGCATCTACAGGGTGTTAGAGGCCGATCACAAGCTACCGCGACGCAGTCTGGTATTCTTCAAAAGCCTTGAGGACGCCCTTGGTCAGATAGATTACTTCGACAACTGGCAGCAAATGGCCATCGAGCATGATTGGCCGGCTCCCATGCAAATCTGGTTTCGAGAGCGATTTGAAGAGGCCCTCGCAGAATTTGAAAACAGGCTTATCCAGTTCAAACTGTTAAATAAAAACGGCCATCTCAAGCCCGCCGGCCTGCAAGTCTGGCATAAGCAATTACAGCGTTTGCCTTATCACGGTCAGCAAAAAACTCTCGTCCAAATCGCAGATTTTTTAGGCCGACAGTCCGCGCGACTCCACAAGCAGTATGCCAGCGGCCGATTTAACTTTCATCAAATCGAAGACGGGCTGCATGAATTCCGACGTCGACTACGCTGGTTGAGTATCTATGTCCACAGCCTGAACGGGATGATCTGTTTGTCGTCTGCGGATGAAACTCGCTCTGACTTTACCAGCTTTATTACCCCGGAATCACTGGCGTCGCCTTTTAATCAAATACAATGCGATGAACGTCTTGTCGAGTGCCTGCACTTTCGACGCGATTTGTTCTTTGCTTTAGGATTTCTGATCGGCCGACTGGGTCAACTAAAGGACAAGGCTCAAATGCGCACGGCCCTGCATGAAGCGATACTAGCCAGCAACCTGGCCCTGCCCGTCGAGCTCGAACAAACCTGTCGTAGCCTGCCTGGCGTACAAGCGATTGATCTGAATATCATCAGCAGCGAGGCGCGCCAGTTATGCGATGAAATCATTCTTGGTAAAGGGCTGCTGCTGCGGATTGCAGAACAGTTCCCCGCCGTCTCTCAACAGGCTTGAAACCAGACCGCCAATCGGCTTGCCCGCGGTATCGACTGGCCGGGATAACCGGCAGGGATTCCCGCTTACGGGCGTTGATTAATCCTGATTCCCTGCCGCTTCAAGGTCTCTGATCGCATGTTTGATCGCAGCCGCACTGCGGTCCAGCCTGGAATCAGCGGTGGTGAATATGGCCAATCTTTGGGTCTTGCCTCTGGGCTGATACAGACCTAACTTGCGTATATCGCTTTTATCTTGCAGCAGATCCACCAGGCTGGCGCTTAGTATCAAGCCATAGCCGGTTTTCCGACTGACTGCTTCCAGCCTGGCTGCTGTATTCACTGCATCTCCCAGTAAAGTATAATCCTTTTTGATGCTCGAACCAATGCTGCCAGTCACTACCTGACCGGCGCTCAGACCAAAACCGGCATACAGGTAAGGGCTATAGGCAAATTGCCTTGCCGCCCGCAGTTCGGACAACTGGCGCAGGCAAGCCCGGGAGGCCAGCAGTGCGGCATCGGCCTGATGGGAATCAAAATAGGCCATTAAACCGTCGCCAGTCAGCTTGGCGATGGTTCCGCCAGCCTTGCTGATTTCCGCGTTTATTATATCGTAGTAGGAGTCCAGGATATTTGTGACCGCTTCCAGAGACAATACCTCGGTGAAAGTTGTTGAGGAAAAAATATCGGAAAAAAGGACAATTTTTTCAACTTTTCGAAAATCCCATTCCAGTGGATTTTCTCCACGCTGCAAACCCTTCAGGACAGTTGTGGGGGCATACTTTTCCAATGTACGATGACTGAGCTGGAATGAGTCCAGCAGATTCTTCATGGGACGCATCATTGCATCCGTATTTTCATCCAGTATAACGGTTTTCATGCTCCATTCCTTGTAGTCGCGCTGCATGGTACCGGTCTCGATTTTCAGAACATATATATTCTCATGCCGTTCATCGGCGAGAATTCGCTGGTAACACAAGTCCACTTGCTCCGGCGGACCTTCCAGGATTTGATAAAATATCCCGCGAAAGCACAGCAAGCTGCCTGTTAACCCATCGCGCTGATTATTGCGCACGGACACCTCTCCGATAGTCTCAATGTCTTTCAGGTTTAGTTTGTCTGAAAAATTGCTGATGTAGGTAATACGCTTCAGTTCTGGCATGCCTTCAATGAAGGCAAAAATCAGGCATGTGTCCAATGTTATTTTATTCCCTGGACATAATTGGTTCAGGTTTTTACCGGCAGCGATCAGTCCAGTCCATGACGGGAGAACCAGGCTTGCAAAGGATTGACGCGCACTGTCAGCCCTGGTCTTTTGCCCGGCTTCGTTGAAAATAATCCAGTACTAGAATGCAGACTTGACAATGGCGACCATGGCGTAAAATCTTTCCTTTGATAGAGATGAAAATCAGCCTGACTCAGCCACACGCCCGGGACCAGCGCCAAAACCGCACCGTATTTGCAATATTACTGCTGACGATGGGATTACAATGCCAGACCACTCTGTCTCGCAAAGAGGCGCTGCATCAAATTGACGCCGAATGGCAGGCGCTCATC
This sequence comes from Leptospiraceae bacterium, assembly GCA_020441005.1. Taxonomy (GTDB): domain Bacteria; phylum Spirochaetota; class Leptospiria; order Leptospirales; family Leptonemataceae; genus JAGRNA01. The sequence continues at coordinate 11,636 of JAGRNA010000031.1, read as the reverse complement.
ACCGATCTGAGTAACAAAGAAAATGTGCAACTGCGAATATTGGCGCCAGATCAAGGAATCGACGCGATCTACACGGATGGAGCAACCGCACCGCAGCCTTTCCATAGCGCTAGCACCGGCAAACTGTTCACCGCTGTTTTGATTGGCCAACTGGTGGATGAAGGTCGCTTGCAATGGCATACCGCTCTGGATCAAGTTTTAGATAAAGCAGTCCTGAACGACCTTTTTGTATTCGAGGGATTCGATTATCGTCATCAGGTAACTGTCGAGCAGCTACTGAGCCATACGGCCGGCCTGGCTGATTATTTTGGAGATCCACCGGATCAGGGCGGTCCCTCGATCGCAGATCAAATGTTGGCAAAACCAGATCGATTGTGGACGCCGTCTGAGTTACTGGCGTATCACCGCCAAAATTTCCAACTCCGTAGCCCGCCAGGCAAGGAATTTCATTACTCGGACACTGGATTTGTATTGCTGGGACTCGTTATAGAAAAAATTACCGGCCAGGCTTTTCACGAGGCTTTGCGGGACAAAATCTTTGCACCGCTGCAAATGCGTGTCAGTTATATGCCTGGTCGCAGTCTGCCGCTATCCGGTCGACCCGGAACACTGGGACCAACCTGGTATCAAGGCCGTGAAATCAGCACCTATCGCAGCATTACGGTCGATTGGGCCGGGGGTGGCGTGATCAGCACTTTAGGCGACATGATGCGTTTTAATCAAGCATTGTTTAGCGGTCGATTGATTCGCAAGTCCACTCTGCAGTATTTATGCCAATTTGAGCACAGTTTTCAGACCGGGATTCGCTATGGACGCGGAATGATGCAGTATCGCTTTGGCGAGTTTTTTCCCTTGCTCTACGGCTATCCCGAATGGCGCGGTCACCTCGGCATACTGGCAACCCATGTGCTCTACGATCCCGAACGTGAGATTTATATTGTCATGAGCTTTGGTTCCGATGAACACCTGGAAGCCAGCTTCCGCTTCTTGATTGATTTGAGTGGCATTTTAATGCGTATAGAGACACCCGGGCAAAAAAAATAAATGGCCGGGGTCCCATGTGAAAGTGGGACCGGATCCAACCAATACAAGGCATTGCCGGCAGGATCTGAATCGAAGGAATCCGCTACTCGCTATGCAAATACCAGTTGTAGCGCCAGACCAGCGGGCCCGGTTCCGGGGAATGGACCAACAGGTGACTGTTAGCGCTTTAAAGACCGGCTTTCCATCAGGGCAAAACGGGCAGACTGCCATTCTTACGAATTTGTTCCAGCAAGGCTGCCTTGATGTGCGGCGGCAGGTTTTTAAATCGGGGATCATTTAAAAAGCGTTCTTCCAGGTCAGGCTCATAGGGAGCATCGTCATTGTATAAATCTACCGTCGTCCAACCGACCAAAAAATCTAGCAACTCGCCCACATTGAAACCGGCTCGAAAACCTAACCACGCTCCAGCCTGTAGTTCCAAACGGGTATAGAACCAGGCGGGAGCCCATTCGATTTTGTCATCTTTTAACAGGGTTTTGGAAGTGTAGGCTGGCTGGACGGTCCCAAAGGGTAGACGCAAGCGATAGGTCTTGCCCCGTTGCCGGGCCAGCGACGGTTCGGCGGTATCGATTGGCAATGTTTCCAGTCCGATAGCATTGTTCGTTGTCAGATTTATACTCGCGCCTGCTCCTCGTTCTAAAACCGATTCGTGTGTGTCCACCGTCGATTTCTGGAGCTTTGATTTCCATTCCTGATTAAAATCGACAGGCTGCTCAGTGAAATAATCCGAACCGAAAGCCAGCGCCGTGAATCCGGCACTATTGTATGCCCCCCATTCTCCGCCTCGCAGCCCGATCGCCTGGTATTGCTGTGATTTCCAGGCCACACCCAGAGCAAGAGGGCCGGCATGTAAAGCAGCACCATAGCTGTCCCGCTGACCTTCGATGGTCACTATGTCAGCGGCATCATGCAGCCGGTTCTTTAAATAAGGTGTGCTGCAATGGATCAATCCGGATAGTAACAACAGGCCGGGTGCTGCTTTTAGCGCCCGGCGGGCGCAGCGCCATCCGGACACAGCGCCGATTCGCAATCCCCTCACAGGCTTTAAGGCGCTCTGGCAGGCAATGGGCATGGGTGCATGTACCGCTAGCGCCCTTGGGTGGCCATCAAATTATCATCCCGACTATTGGCCGTAATAAATGCATATTGATTGGCGCCGTGCGAGGCACCCCGGGCTTTTATTCCCGGGCAGCAACAGCAAAACAGGCATGCCGATCAGAATCCAGTTGCCATCCTGGCGACTATCACAGGGCCAGACAAAAAGAATTCCGCAATTCCATATTCCCCGCCCATCCTGGAAACTGTCCGCCGCATAGAGTCCTTTGAACCCGAGTTTCAATGCCGCTGAAGACGCCGCGCATAAACTCCGGCTGGCCTAAAAATGAACTTTTTGCCTGGCGTCCGGTACAGTTTATCTCGGAATCCCTGCCGAATACCAGGAGGCTGTCCCAAAACAGCCTCTGGCATCACAGGAGGTGTTGCCACCGGCGATTTTTCTATCGAAATTGAGCAAGGTGTGAGCAATTTGGGAGCTTTGCTTTCAAATTGCGTTCTGCGTCCCAATTACCATGGATGGTTTGGGGACGACTGCTAATGAATTTATAAACTTTATGCTTTTTGATGAACAAAGACGACCGGCATTCATCTACTAATAATAACAAACAACAAAGCCGGCTTGCATTTTACCAGGAGAAGATAATGAAAACAAAATATATGCACGTCGCTCTGGCAGTGGCGGCCGGAATCCTTGTTGCCACCTGCGGGTCCTCCGATGGCAGACGTGATGCGACTTCAAGCAGCTCTGAATATGACTATGCACCGGACCGTGAAGTCAAACGGTTTCCCCGTCAAACGAAACCGGGCGTACTTGTTTACAAAGATGCTTCCCATGAAGAAGAAATGCGGCCGGGCCCTGCTGATGACGCTGTAATCATCCATAACACAGAAAGTTACGACCGGGTGTATGAAAATGAATTCCTGAGACCGGCACAAAACCCCTTATCCACCTTTGCTGCGGATGTCGATACGGCTTCCTATAGTATTGTGCGCCGCTTTTTAAACCGCGGACAGCTACCGCCACCGGGTGCTGTACGCATTGAAGAACTAGTGAACTATTTCAATTACCAATATGCGCCGCCAAGCGATGACAAACCCTTTGCGGTGCATACCGAAGCCAGCCGCTCCCCCTGGAACGAAAAGCATGTGCTGTTAAAAATCGGCATCAAAGGCAAGGTTATCCCGACCGAAGACACCGGTCCACGCAATCTTGTTTTCCTGCTGGATGTGAGCGGCTCCATGGAAACCCCGGACAAGCTGCCGTTGCTCAAAAAGGCAATGCGGATGCTGACCAGTCAGATGAATACCAAAGACCGGGTGGCCATTGTTGTCTACGCTGGTGCCAGTGGTCTGGTCCTGCCGCCCACAGCCGGTAATAATCAAGCTGCAATTATGGCCGCGTTGGAACGCCTGCAAGCCGGCGGCTCGACCAACGGGGGAGCCGGAATCCAGTTGGCCTACCAGACAGCCCGCCAGAATTTTCATCAGGAGGGGGTGAACCGTGTAGTTCTGGCTACGGATGGTGATTTTAATGTCGGCACTACCAATCAAAGCGAGCTTGTCCGACTGATTGAAAAAGAACGCGAAAGCGGCATATTTTTGACCGTGCTTGGATTCGGCTCCGGCAACTACAAAGACTCCACCATGGAAAAGCTGGCCGATAAAGGCAATGGCAACTATGCCTACATTGATACGATTGCCGAAGCTCGCAAGGTTTTGGTCCAGCAAATTGGCGCCACCCTGGTCACCATCGCAAAGGATGTAAAACTGCAAGTCGAATTTAATCCAGCCCAGGTCCAATCGTATCGATTGATCGGTTATGAAAATCGCATGCTCAAAGCAGAAGATTTCAATGATGACAAGAAAGATGCCGGGGAGATCGGCGCTGGTCACACTGTGACCGCTCTGTATGAAATCGTGCCATCGGGAGTGCAAAGCGACCTCGGCGGCACAATCGATCCGCTGCGCTACCAACAGAACAATCAGCTCAGTGGTGCAGCATCAAACGGCGAACTGGCAACAGTCAAGATCCGATACAAGGATCCGGCGGGTAGTACCAGTAAACTCCTGCAGGTCCCGGTTCAGCAGACAGTGCTGGAACTCAAGGACTGTAGTGCAGATATGCGAATGGCCTCAGCGGCTGCGGCATATGGCATGCTCTTGCGCGGATCCAGTCACAAAGGTCAGGCCGACTATCGATTGGTCCGGGACCTGGCTCGATCTGCCCTGCAGAATGACCCGCATGGCTACCGGGCAGAATTTCTGCGGCTAGCCGAAATGGCCGGGGACCTGCAACAATAGCCGCACTACCAGACCAGTTGCAAGGCAGCTGCCAATATTAGCTGCCTTGCAACACGGACCCGCATAGATCCCGGGTCGGATCCAGTCAATCCGGTTTCATTCCAGACAGTAAACAGTGCTGCAAATCACAATCAAAGAACCAAAAGGCTGCTGCATTCATAAGCGGCAGCTTGCCTTGCAATAGATCAAATTGCTTTTATAAGAAGCAGCCAGATGCAATGGGTTCATAATTAAAATTTATTAAATCAAAAACCCTGGACAAATTGATTTCGAATTGACAGAACAAACAATCGCATGTATGTATGCTGGCATGGCAATGATTACCCTCCGATCCGCCTTGCAGCGTATAAGCCTCGCGGGCCGGTTGCTTCTGATCACAGCCGCTACTTTGATTTTTTTTTCTACAGCCGTTGCAGCGTTGATCCTGTACGGTAAATCGACCGGATTGACAGAAAGCCGGATGCTGCTGCTTTGGCTGTTTGGCAGCATTTCAATTCTATTGGGGGCCATCGGATCTCATCAGCTTTACAAGACTCCGGTAAGCCGCTTTAAAGATCATTTGCGCAAGGACGCAAAAGAAACGAATCCCGCAGTGCTGATTGCCGAGTTCCAAAGCATCGCCCAAATGATCAGTCACGAAAGGCAGCACAGCCACTACTTGCTTCATGAAGCCCGGTCCATGGCCGAGATGCTGGTATCAAATCTGTCCGGTATGTCGGCGATGACGATTGATTACTCAAATGAGACACAAGAGCAAGCTGCAGCCCTGGAACAGATCACTGCCACCCTGGAAGAACTTTCCGACAACATGGAATCCATTGATACCACCATTCAGGAACAAGGCTCACAGCTTGACAGTATATCAGCCGGTTTTGATGCGTTCGCCCGCTTTTTTGATCATACCGCCTCAAAGATGCAATTGACATCTGAAAGCAGTGCTGTTGTTACAAAAAGTGTCAAGGACGGTGCCAGTGCGATTCAACAACTTGAATCTGTAATGCATTCCATCCAGACCAGTTCCGGTGAAATGTCAATGATCATAAAAATGATCAATGACATCTCGGAACGCACTAACCTTTTGTCCCTGAATGCCGCGATTGAGGCAGCGCGGGCTGGCGACTCCGGGCGCGGATTTGCAATCGTAGCCGATGAAGTATCCAAGCTGGCTGATCAAACAGCAAAAAGCATCCGTGAAATTTCTGAACTGATAGGACGCAATGATGCTGAAATTCTGAGCGCCTTGAATCAGGTGAAAAGCACAGTATCAATCATGCAGTCGGTGGCCCTGGAAGTTACGAATATTCAGCAACATATCGAATCGGTTGCAACAGAGCTCCAGAATCAAACGCAAAGCAATGGCAATCTAAACCGCGACACGAGTATTATCCAGAGTCAAACCGGCATAATTCGAACAAATACCAGCCGTCAGCAAAAGGCAGTCAAAGAGATCGTTTCCGCCGTGCAGAACATCAACAACTCAACGCAAGCCATGGCAGCAACATCGGAGCGGATTGCAAATACCGCCGTAGAAGCGAACAGTATTTCACAGGCTTTAAAAGATCGCGTAACTCACGAATAAAAAAAACCAAAAAACAGTAATTCAGGGAGCAATAACTATGGCACAATACCAGGCATTTACCGAAGGCGTGGAAGTTAATGGAGAGACAGTTTTGTCCGTTGTGGAGGGTTTAGGAGCCTTTAAGGGTCGCGCCTTGACCTTTTTGGCAGACAACGGTATTGAAAACCCTGTTCCGGGTCAATGGTATTCTCAGCAGGCATGGCTGAATGCATTCAAGGCGATTGCAGAATCAACCGGTGAGTTTACTTTGTATAACATCGGCCGTAAAATCCCGGAAAATGCCCAGTTTCCTCCAGAAATCGACTCTATTGAGAAGGCATTGCAGGCCATTGATGTGGCTTACCACATGAATCATCGCTTACATCAGCAGGTGATGTTTGATCCGACCAACGGCAGAATGATTGAAGGCATCGGCCATTATTACTATGAACCCCAAAAAGAGCGTAAAGTGATCATGCGCTGCGAAAACCCCTACCCCTCCGAATTTGACCGCGGCATTATTGAGGCTATGGCCAACCGGTTTAAACCCGCCGGCAGTTTTGTCATGGTTCATCTGGATCGCAGCCAACCAATGCGCAAATCGGGGGGCGAATCCTGTTCCTTTGTTGTCAGCTGGTAAATAAGCAGGTATCTACACGGGAAGCACGAGCTCTTGTTTAGCGGGAGCTGAATCCTTGCGGCCAACACTGCTGACAACCCTTGATGGAAAGCCGGCGGGCATCGATTTTGGGATTTGAGAGCGCAAGGATAACCCCGTCTTTCGGGACTTCTTTTTTACACACCGGGCACCGTCGTTTTAATCGACTGGACTCAGGCATGCAGTACGGACAGCCCTTGATCCAGGTTTGCAATTCAATATCTCCAATTTCCGTTTGGTCCGACCGAATCCGTTCGCCTTTCATCAGCTCATGTTGACAAAGAGGGCAAATTCCGCGCGGCTTTTCTTTGGCCGGAGGCTGATAGTTTCTGATCGAAAAAAGCATCCAGATCAAGAACGCCAGCAGACCCAGACCCAGGCCAAATACAATCAGATAGCCATCATTCAAAACACAAACATCCAAAAAAGAGTGGCATCGCAAGGCAAGTGCTAATTCTTGCAAGCATGCGTGTTTTATCCGGAATTCAGCCAAGCGGCCGTCCCCACCTGGGGAACTACTTTTCAATGATGAAACGAATGATTGAGTATCAGAAAACAGATGAGCTCTTTTGCTTCATTGCCAGTTATCATTCCATGACCAGCGTCACAGACGGTAACGTGTTGGCCCAAAACATTCTGGAAACAGCGGCTGATTTTCTGGCATTGGGACTCGATCCAGCCAAATCGGTGTTTTGGGTGCAAAGCGATGTCCCCGAAGTCTGCGAACTGGCCTGGATCCTCTCGAATCACATTACTGTACCCCAACTCGAACTGGCCCATTCTTACAAGGACAAGATCGCCAACGGCTTGTCACCCGGCGTCGGCCTTTTTTCTTATCCCGTCCTGATGGCCGCTGATATCCTGCTTTTTGGATCAGAAAAGGTTCCCGTAGGCAAGGATCAAAAGCAGCACCTGGAGATCACGCGCGACATTGCTGAACGCTTCAATAAGCGTTGCGACGCCGAAGTGTTGGTTATGCCCCAGCCGGACATTCTCGAGAATGTTGCCCTGGTCCCCGGATTAGACGGACGTAAAATGAGCAAAAGCTACAATAATGTCATCTATCCCTTCGAAAGCGAGAAAAAGCTGCGTAAAAGCATCATGGCGATCCAGACAGATTCCACACCGGTCGACGAGCCCAAGAGCTATACCGATTCCGTTCTTTTTGACATTTACAGCCTTTTTCTGGACACACCGGGCAAGTCCGCACTGCGCGATCGTTTTCAAACCCCGGGCGAAGGTTACGGTCACATTAAGCAAAGCCTGTATGAAGCTGTGCTAGATTATTTTCGAATAGCGCGTGAAAAAAGAGCCGCCATTATTCGAAGACCTGACGATATCCGCGATATTCTAAGGACCGGTGCCGAGCGAGCCAGATCCGTGGCCCGCCCCTTGATTGAAAAAGTGCGCCAGTCAAGCGGACTCGCTTATTGATAGTCGATGTAGTTCACATCGCTGACATGCAACCGCTTGACCCCATTGGGTGTATGCACGACCAGAATATCGCCAGCCTGCGCCACGACGGCACCAACGATGGCGGCACCGCCCGCATGCAAGTGCAGTGATTCGACGATTTCATAATGCTTGCGTATGTCGGCATCATCCTTGATTTCAATTTTGCCGAGTGTGTCCCGTTCCAGCTTGTCGAGTGCTACGTCCCGTTGTTCGTCGTAGCTTTTAACCAATACTTCTGTTAATTCCTCTGGAATGGGATTGTTGTGATTGGATGCTGCCGCTGCGCTTCCGCCGGGTAGCTGGCTTTCTGCCAGATCGTTTAGAATGGCCGGCTCTACGCCAACCAAAGTCTCTGCCTCGGCGAGATCACGCACATCGGTACTCGACCGGGCCACCTTGATCCTGGGAATCCCGTTCGGATCTGCAATGGTGACCACTTTGCTTGCGCCCGTCATACTGCGTGATTTCGGACCCTGCTGAACTGTCTTGACCGCCGGTTCACTGACTGCTTCCTGACCAGCTTCTAAAACCTGCTCGGAGGCATCCGCTTGACGCGCTAACTCTGCCAGGGCCGGATCCAGTGATTCTTTGTCCGGCGACTCTGCCGCTTCATCGGCCTTTTCGAGGGCCTTCAGCCTTGGCTTCACGGCCACCTTCCCATCAAGGACCTTGACTCCCTTGTCGGAGACCTTGAAGGTTGTTCCCCGAACGCCGGCAATCAGGGTCGGATTGCTGACCTCGAAGGTTTCCTCAGCCGATTGGCGCTCAATTTTGGCTACCATAGCACCTTGTTCCAGATTCAGACGCTGTGTGGACCCCACGGACGTTAATTGCACATGACTATAGGCCTGGATCCGAACCAGGCTGCCATGCAGGGACTGCAAATCGACAATGCCAGCTCCCGTCTGGATAGAATCATTTTTTTGCACAAGCTGACCGCGCTTGAGGGTTGACTTTTGGCCAGCGCGAATCAATTGGCTATCCGGCGAAGTAAACAGGACGATAAAGCCCTCATTTTTAGTCTGCGGCTTACAGGCACCAAACAAGATCAGTGTCAGCGCCAGCGCGAGCAGCATGGTAAAATGCAGTTGTACACGGTTCATGATACCAAGACTGCACCAATGCGACGCGCTTGTCAACGAAAAGCCGGCTGAAAAGCAGATTTGGCCAGGCATAAAAAAAGCCGGGCCTAACAGGCCCGGCCAGGAGTTACACGAATGACAGTACACCAATCGGTCATTACGCTAACTTCCTCTCGCTTTTTTTTTCTCGGTCACAGCCACATTGACTTCGACCAGTCCGAGACAAGAATACAGATTCCAGCCAAGTGTCGAAACATTCATGACCGGCGGGCGTTGCTTGCGCACATCTACTACGATGGGGACATCCAGGTTCATCTCGGCATTACTCTGCACAAAAGCTTGTAGAGCGTTACCGGTAATCATATTGCCAATTTCCCCAATCACATCGCGGTATTCTTCTTCCACATCGCCGGCCGGTATTCCGGGTATCAGGCGTTCCACAATCCGGTGCACGGTTTCACTATTCATGGAGTAAACCACCTGACCATGATACTGACCCATTAAATCGATAAAGATTGCGATATCGTGCGCCGGCATCGGCGAGGTGCGCAACAAGGTGCGCCCCCGGACAAGCTCCGTCTTCAACATCATCCGAAATACGGCGATGGTCGCATCCAGAAAGGGATTGATCAGTTCGGCTTTCACAAGTGCTTTACCCGGGACGAGGGTTGCCGGCCTCTGGCTAGCATCAGGGATCGGCCGGGCTTTGATCTTGACCGGGGATTTGCAACTGCAGGCCTGTGCCTGGATCCGCAGTGGCATCCATCATTGTATTAGCCAGTTCACGTCCCAGGTCTGCGGCCGGCTCATCGGACTCTGCGGCCGGGTTTGTCCGGTTCTGTTGCGACTGAATGCTCACAGCATCAATTCTGGCGTAGACAGTGTAGGATCCATCCTGGTACGGTCCGCCGCTGAGTGGCTGGCCCTTGAAACGCGCCAGATCCTGATAAAAATGGCTCTGATCCAGATTGGTAGTTAAACCGGCCGCCTTCAGAGCGCCCAGTTGATCCAGTGAGACCTGCCGCAGAACAATAGCCTGGATACCGCTGATCCGCTCCACATCCGCCAGATGGAAGTTGCTTTTCAATCCCGCCAGTTGCTTTTTGATCGCGGCCATTTTGGCCCGCGCCTGCTCAGCTTGCATGCGCTGCACGAGAAAGGGTCTTTCTTTTTGATAGCTTTGCTTTTTGTCCTGATCCAGTTTAGCCTGCTCGGCCTCATATTGCTTTTTGACAGCGGTTTCATCCAGCTGGACAGCCGCCTTCAATTCCTCCAGCATGGATTTATTGTCCCAGCGAACCAGAGCCAGATCCACACGGATCCGGCTGCTTTCCGGACGTTCGGCGTCAATGGTGGCGGGCACATGAACAGGCCGCGTAAGCAGCGCTCGGCTATATTCAGCTACCTTTTCGAGGCCGCGCACCTCAAAGGAAGATTGATTCATCAAGCGGCGATAATAGTCCTGGGCGCTTAGCTTCTCATCCGCGTGCAATACCGTTTGACTGGCGGCCAATTCCTGGGCCTGACGAGCCATTTCCTGCTTGATGCTTTCTGTGCTCACCATCAGGTGCAGTTGTTCGCCAATTGTGTTCAGCGCGTATACTGATTTAAGACTGCGCCGCACACAATTCTCGGCATAGTTGGCAAACATGGGATTATTGCGAGCCATGTCGCCAAACTGAGCCACAATTTGCTCCTCCTGGGCCCGACATTGACCAAAATAGCTATTGAACACCTTCCAGCTAATTGTTTGACCGTTATAGCTGCCTGGTCCCAATCCGGTGGTAAAAAAACTGCGGGTGGCCTCGGTTGCGTTCGGATCCACAAAGGCGTAGGCGCCCATCAATAAAACCAACAATCCAATCAGGGAGTAGGCTCCGATTTGCTTTACAGAATCCAGGACAGAGTGCACCGTGCCAGAATCAGATTCGTAAACAATTTGGCCACCCCAAATTTATTGTTCAGGATCCCTCAAAAACCCGGGATAATAGTCAGTATGGTAGTTTTGGCGACAGTATTGATTGCAGGGGGATTGGGCCTGCTGTTTCTCTATTTTCAGACATCTAGATCAGCGCTGCCCGGGGCCGTAGCCCAAAGCGGTCTGACACCGGTTTTCCCGGACAAGCGGCCAACCGGGACCAATCCGGTAGCGCACGCCGCTACAGTGCAAACAGCCGATCCGATGGATGGGCCCTCCATTGCCAACGAGAACGGGCAAAGCAGTTCTGAAATCAATGCCCCTGAACCCCCCCGCCCGGATGAACCACAGAATGAATCCCTGGCATCTGTGAGGCCGACTCGAACACAGACAGAATCAATATTAAAAAGCGCCACTTTCGAGCGACTGCCGACACCTCCAGCGGCTAGAGGCTTTGTCGGTCCCAGGCAAAGCCCTGGCGGGGCAGTGCCTGACAAAGCAGCCACTGCCCCGCCCAAAGACCACAACACGGAGAAACGCTCCGCCGACACGGCTGCAAACTCG
>JAGRNA010000225.1 GCA_020441005.1 Leptospiraceae bacterium | reverse complement strand
AAACTGCCGCCGGCGGCTGCGCGCCAGTCCACCCTGGTGTTGGGGATAAACTTGTAGGCGCTAAAGAACATCAGAAAACAAATGATGAAAATAAACAAATTAACTAAAGTTTTTCCGATTATGGTGAACCACAAGGGCAGGCTGCGTCGGATGCTGGCGTCGAAATGGATATAGGGGTAACCCTGCTGATCGCGCCCGGGCAGCAGGCGCGGTTTTTGAATATGAATCAGGCTTTGGTGGGCCGTGCTTAAATAGTAGCTGCCGTCTGGTTGCATGGCCAGGGCGCGAAAACTGCTTTCGTTTAGCACCGGATTGGACGCCTTGAGCCATGTGGATCCGCCATCCGGGCTGTAACGAAAGAAATCTTCATCTCCGTAGATCAAAAGAGACCCCTGGGGGCTCACGGAAAAACCGCGTATGCGCACGCCATGCGCGGGAATGCGCAGGTTCAATACCGTTTGTTTCCTTTGACCGGCAGCCACGCGCCATGCCTCACCGCTTTGGGCAATGAACCAGGTATCCCCCTCCGCGTTGGCCTTTAGGTCGGCTAGATATAAACGCCGGTCGCCAAACTCAAAATCGATCGGTATTGTCCAGTTGCGACCTTCGTTGCCCGAAAAAATATAACGACCCTTGCCGCCGAGGTAGAGGCCATTTTGAAACTCGCTGGCCGGGTTATCGACGCCCTGAATTTCAAAGACGCGATCATAGACCCCGTCGAGGCGCTGGTAGGACCAGTTGATCAGATCGTTGGTCTGCACCAGTCCGGTGCGGGAGTTGATGCTCACCAGCAAGATCAGACGGTTGGCGGGCGAGACCCACAGATCATGAACTTCGGGGCTGTAGACTTCCGTCAGTTTAAAGTGGATGCGCCAGTAATTCCAGGTATGACCGGAATCACGGGATTGCAAAATCAGTCCTTTGCGGGTCACCACGTAAATGGCATCGGCGCTTTTTTTTAACAGGATCGTGTTGTATAAATCACTGCGTTGCAGCACAGGCGGGCTGTAATCGCGACCGACTATTTCCCATGAAGGCCCGGCGTGTTGGTTGGTTTCATCAATGAAAATATCTCGAAAAGCCGCTCCGGTATTGGCTCGCGTAAAGAGTTTGATTTCATCCAGAGTGTCGCCGCGATCATTCTTCTGATAGCGCCACAATAGACCGGGTTCATGCAGCACCCACTGCGCTCCCTGGAACTGTATCATCGCCGTCGGTTCAGCTGGCTGCAAGCGTGTCAAAGCAATGCGGGCCGCTCCGGCAGAGAAGATGAGCAAAGTTGGAATGATTGCGAACGAGGCAATATACAAGGCAAAGCGGTAAAGAATGGGGCGGTCATGCTTGGCCCGATAAATATGATTAAAGGCTTCCTCCAGATTACGGACCAAATTGGTGGCTGAATACAGCATAAACAAAACGCCCAGCCCGGCAATCTGATTGGCGCGGCCCAGGATCTCATCCAGGATTGCCAGCAGTTCCGTCGAGTCAGCCATGCCGTTGGCGGCCAGAAAGCTGGCCAGATTGGCGCGGATCGTAACACGGTCAATAGCGGCAAAACGAATCAGAATTGTCAAAATCGGAATCACCGAGATCGCAATCGCATAGGCGATCGAACTGGAGCGAATGCTGCAACTATCGGTGACAAATTTCTCGGCTGCTGCGCGGGCCATCAAGACCAGGCCCCGGATAAAAAGCATGCTTTTCATCACCGGCGGCCAGGTGAGCACCGGGTATAATACCTGACTGATACGAGTTTTATAATTGCGAATGGGATCCATTGGGTGTGTAGAGCAGCTTGCGCCAGTTTTTTTGCATTACGAATTCAATTTCGCTGAGTGCCAGATTGTCCGCATTGGCGGGTGAATTGCCGGGGTACCAGCTATCGAACTCAAGTCGGCACCAAAGCATATCAATTGTACCGGGAAAAGGCCCGCTCGCTGCGCTAAGCTGCCGAAACTGCAGCCCAAAGAATTGCGCTCCCATTTTGTCTTGCAGCTGGATGGTAAAAGTCTGCCAATGCTGCGGGTGGCCGATGATTTTATACTGGCGGTCTGAATCAACCAGGCGCTGTCGGAAAAAAATCAATCGCACCTGCCTTGCGCGCGCGTATTGCTCAAAAAGGGCGGGACTTGCCTGGTTGCCGTTCCAGATGACAATCCCTTGTAGCTGATTGGGAACCGGTGGATTGCCGGGCAGATGGCTGAGGCCGATATTGAGCTGTACAAACGGGCGGGCCAGTTGGAACGCCCACTGCTGCCGATTGGTTGGCAATGGTGGCAGTGCGTTCTGCGAACCAAGGTGATTAATACCACTCAGGGCAGTGGCAGCATTCTTGTCTGTCAGATGCACTAGGGGGCTATCGGGATGATTTAATATGGATGTGCTGAGTAGTAAACGGTGTTCCGTTTTTTCCATCGCCACGATGCGGCTTTTTGTTTGATAGCCGATCAGGACCAACACCAGAACCAAAGCCAGGCTGAAAAGCATACCGGGGTAATTGGCTCGTAGCCAGCGCATCGGGATAGCCTCTTGCATGCAATGCGATCTGGCAACTCATTTTAGGCCGGCGACGCTGCCTGGATTGCCATGCGGTAGGCGCTCCCGTGATCAGTGTGGGGCCCTTTCCGCCTGCATGTGCTGCAGGTTCCCTGCCCGGACCGGGGCCGTATCGAGGGGCGTAGCCCCTCGAATTCCAGAAAGGTTAGAGATCTATATCATATGATATAGCAAAGTAGGCCAGCCCCTTGGTTTGATCAATTTCCTGACTATAAAAAATGTAATCGGTCAAAATTTCATTCACAGTATAAGGAGCACCGCCAGTACCGAATGCAAGGTTTATATAACCTGGATAACTTTGAGTCAGTAC
>JAGRNA010000224.1 GCA_020441005.1 Leptospiraceae bacterium | reverse complement strand
TGGCGGTCACGCCGGGCAAGGTGATTTTCCGTAATCATCTGATTGAGTTGATTCAATATCAGCCGGCGACTGAGCGAGTCTACGCAGAGCCCATCCTGATTGTGCCCGCCTGGATCATGAAGTACTACATTCTCGACCTGTCGCCGCACAATTCAATGGTGCGTTATCTGGTGGAGCAGGGTCATACCGTCTTTATGATCTCTTGGAAAAATCCGACGGCTGATGATCGCGAGATTGGCATGAGCGATTACCGCCGACATGGGATCATGGCGGCTTTGGATGCGATCACTGCGATCGTGCCGGATCGGATTCATACGGTCGGTTATTGCCTGGGCGGCACCCTGCTGACGCTCACCGCCGCGGCCATGGCGCGCGACGGCGACCATCGCTTAAAAACCATGACCTTGTTCGCCGCGCAAACCGATTTCTCCGAAGCAGGCGAATTGTTGTTATTTATCAACGAAAGCCAGGTCGCCTTCCTGGAAGATATGATGTGGGACCAGGGCTATCTGGATGCCGGTCAGATGGTCGGCGCTTTTCAGTTACTGCGCTCAAACGACCTGATCTGGTCCCGCGTGGTTCATGATTATCTACTGGGCCAACGCCAGCCCTTGAATGATTTGATGGCCTGGAATGCCGATCAGACTCGAATGCCCTTCCGCATGCACTCCGAATATTTACGCCACATCTTTCTGGGCAATGAACTGGCGACCGGTCATTACGAAGTCAATGGTCGACCCATTGCGATCTCGGATATTCGCGTACCCATTTTCACCGTTGCAACTGAGCAGGACCATGTGGCCCCCTGGCGATCGGTGTACAAGATCAATCTGCTGGCGGATGCTGAACAGATGACGTTTTTGTTGACCAGTGGCGGACACAATGCCGGTATCGTCAGTGAGCCGGGGCATAGCCGGCGCAGTTACCAGATGGCTGGACGCAGCGAAGAGGATCGCTACATTGATCCTGAAACCTGGCATATCACCACGCCCCGGCAGTCCGGTTCCTGGTGGCCGGCCTGGCAAGCCTG
This sequence comes from Leptospiraceae bacterium, assembly GCA_020441005.1. Taxonomy (GTDB): domain Bacteria; phylum Spirochaetota; class Leptospiria; order Leptospirales; family Leptonemataceae; genus JAGRNA01. The sequence goes on along the minus strand of JAGRNA010000224.1, from coordinate 739 downwards.
GCTGGCGGAGCATTCCGAGGAACAACAGGTGCCGCCACCTTCGATGGGAATGCCCAAGAAGGGCTTTTATCCGATTGATGATGCGCCGGGAAGGTATGTGTTGCAGAAGTAAAACGGGAGAGCGGAGGTAATGCTTTGCCCTGACCGGCCTATGTTGTCGCTTGTTTAAAAAAAGCGATCCATAACCGGTAAGATATTCCCCGATACTCTTGAAAACGCGCCTGTCCTGATCTTAACTGATCAGCTGTAGCGGGCGTCTGGTCGAAATACTGAGATTGCCTCACCAATCATACTACTTTGGGAACTTATTGCATGGCCGCCACGCAAAAGCATCGGGTGATGGGAGTCGTCAGTAGTCTTGGACAAGATGTTCTGCTGTTGCGGCGTGCGGAGATACATGAACAACTGAGTCATTCTTTTGAATTCAATCTTGAGCTATTCAGCGAAAACAACAATATAAAGTTTACTGATGTATTGGGAAAACCCATGATGGTCTGGCTGAACCTGCCGGATGAGCGTCAGCGATATTTTCATGGCTGGGTTAATCAGTTTCGCCAGGTGCAAAACCGGGGTCGTTATGCCGTGTATCGAGCAACCTTGCGGCCCTGGCTCTGGTTCCTCAGCCGAACAGCGGACTGTCGCATTTATCAGAATCAGAAGACGCTGGATATTGTGAAGTCGATTTTTCGAGAAAATGGCTTTACTGATTTTGAAGTGCGTTTGAGCGGGCAATACTCGC
>JAGRNA010000223.1 GCA_020441005.1 Leptospiraceae bacterium | reverse complement strand
AGGACTGTGAGGCGATACGCATTCATCTGCCGCTCGAACTACTGCGCTGGAACTGCGACTGGTTACCCAGCAGGGGCCAGGCGCTAGCGTTGCAAAGGCCAATTAGCTACGTTTTAGAGGGAGTGCAAGATCTGAGCGACCAGTTTGTCTCGATCGAGTGCGATACGGCGCTGGTAGTTGCGGATGTGAGTGCCGACCCCGAGAGGGCTGCCGAGGCAGCGCATCAAACATTTGCCAACAGCGTCTACCGCGACATGCCGGACACTGATTTGCAGGAAATCTGCGAACTGGCCGCTGATGTGGACATCCTGCTCATGAGCGTCCATGGGGATCTGGATGCAGATGGCAGCGGCAATCTGGAAATCAATGACGAAGAGTTTGATGCCGATACCCTGGCCGAACTGGAAGCCGGCTTGATCTATTTTGACAGTTGCCAGATGGGCATCAACCAGGACTTCCTGGAAAGTCTGCTGGACGAACAGAACTGCTGGTATTATACGGCACCCGTGATTTCTAACGATGCTGGCGATTCGTCTACACGGACCATCCATTGGTTTTTTGAAAACCTGCAGCAAAGCGGCGACCCGGTCGCAAGCCTCTTCCAGACGAAGAAGAAACTGTTTGCCTACTATAGCGAACGCAGATTGAATTTGGTAAAACTATTAAACAAGGTGCTGCCATTTCGCCTCTATGAGTTTGATGCGTAACTAAGGCCAACAAGAATGAAAATCTGGAAATCACGAATCGGTAAACGCATTTTTATATATCTGAGCCTGGCGATGACCAGTCTTTCCATACTGGTTACCGGTTTTTTGTACCGCTATGTAGATCAGGCTTATTTTCAGCAATTCAGGCAGGCCAACCTTGCTCTGGCAGAGTCGGTCGCGGCATCAATTGACGGCGATCAGCACACACAGCTCAAAAGCCGACCAGATACAGATAGTCCCTTCTACCAGACGGTATTCCGCTACTTGCAGTCGATCAAGAGCCAGAATGCCTACATTGATTATATCTACTCCGTGAACTACGATGCGAGTGAAAACGAGTTTCGTTACGCCGTCGATGCGACCCTGGTGAATCATGATACCATTTGGGTCGAAAGCCCGGACCTCTCTTTTTACATTGAAATCAGTCAGGGCAAGGGGCGGCTGGTCTACAATGAAAAAGACCAGGGCAATGCCTTGCGCGCAGCGGGCTTTGAGTTTCGGCTGCAAAGGGAATCAAGTGCGGGCTTGCCGGTTCTCTTCTTGAACAATCGACCCATAGCCCGTTTCCTGGCCTTGCAGCCCTTGCGCCTGCAGATCCTCCGCGAGGCCGCGCCACCGTCAACCATTGATCTCGAATCGCCGGAGTCTAGTCTGGAAGACATCCCCAGCGGGATGGAACTGGATTTCAGTTTTTCACCAGCCGGCCAGACCGCTTCCATTCCGGGCTCCGGTCTGGTAGAAAGCGAAACCGACCTCGAATGGATGCAGGATCTGATCCGCGCGAATCAAGGCGGAGTAGACGAAACAATTGAGCATGGCAGCTATGGCGACTATAACAGCGCGTATGGCATCATTCGCAACAACCAGGGACAGCCGACGGGACTCGTGTGTATTGATGTGTCTGCCCGTTCTGTGGCCCAGGTACGATCGACTCTCTTTTGGGTCACCCTGCTGATTTTCATTTTGTCCATCGGGCTTTCCATTGCCCTTTCCTTGCTTTTGACCAGGTATATCATTCATCCCTTGAACAGATTTCAAGCGGCGGTCAACGCCATCAAGGATGGCGAACTGGCCACGACCGTAGAATGGCAAAGTGCGGACGAGTTTGGCGACCTGGCGCGAAGCATGAACAAAATGGCCTTCAGTCTCAACGAGGCCCATACGCGTATTACGCTGATCAATGCCGCTTTTCAAAAATTTGTGCCCGAAGATTTTTTGGTGCATATCAATCGCAACGATGTCACCCGGATTCAGTTGGGCGACCAGCAGCTGCGCAACATGGCGATTCTCTTTTCTGACATCCGCTCCTTTACCAGCCTGTCTGAAAGCATGTCTCCGGCCGAAAATTTCGCCTTTATCAATGAGTACCTCAGTCGCATTGGTCCTGAAGTCCGCAAGCACAACGGCTTCATCGACAAGTACATCGGCGATGCGATCATGGCCCTGTTTGGCGATTCGGCAGACAAAGCCCTGGCGGCGGCGATCGACATGCAAAAAGAGTTGCGCGCCTACAATCAGGAACGCGCCGACCGCGGGCAAGCGGCAGTGGCAATGGGCATAGGTCTGCACTACGGTCAATTGATGCTCGGGATTGTGGGCGAGGAAAAACGCCTGGAGGGGACCGTAATCTCGGACTCGGTCAACATCGCCTCGCGACTGGAAAGCCTGACAAAAACCTACGATTCCAAAATCCTGATCAGCGGCGAGATTCTGGAGCAACTGGAACAACCGGCCGACTGGCACCATCGCCGAATCGGCAGCATTCAGGTCAAAGGCAAACAAAACACGATTACCGTCTATGAAGTCTTTGCAGCCGATAGCGAAGAGGAAATCCGCTTTAAAACAGAGACACGTGCCACTTTTGAGCATGCCGCCGGCCTGGTTCAAACAGGCGCCATTGCGCAGGGTCGGGAAATTTTAACCCGCTTGCAAGCCCGGTATCCGGCGGACCGGACGGTGGCCGCTTTGCTGCGCCAGATCCAGCCCGATGGAGGCGCCAGTTAAACGCGCTAGTCTGCCTTGTCTGACTCGGACAACCGCCAGGACTTGTAACGACCGTAAGCATGGCCGGGAATCACCATAATAAAACCATAACTGTCGAACAATTGCCCGCCGATATAGGTTGCATACGCCGGGGCCAGCTGTTCGTAGGCTTCGCGCTGTAATTGCTGCTCTTTTTTGCGTTCGGCTATGTAATGGAAGGCATCTTCCGAAGCGCGCGCCTCATGATACAAGGGTGCCAGGGGCAAGGCGTACACCAAAGCGTAGCCCGTTTTATCCAGACGCATACTGATATCCTTGGCATGACCGCCCTCATGCAGAACGACTGCCGGCAAGTCGGTATAAATATTGATGGAATTGGTATACGGATTGTAATGATCGCCGCCAAACAGGCCGGCAAACAGGCGCTCCGGCAGGATGGTGTAAATTACCCAGTTCAAAACTCCAACCGTATAACGGGCCAGCCAGTGCACATCCGGGTTGTTTGTCAAGCGATGCCATTCATCAGCCGGGTCATACATGTTGAATCTGACCTTCACATTTTGTAATCGGTTGGCCCGTATGTAGTCCTGCAGATACAGTTTTGTTTCCTCACTGATGTCATGATTGTTCATCTTCCAATTCCAGAGGATCAGTTTGCTGAGCAGCGAAAAGAAGTAGTGCCCCGGGGCATCCAGGATCCAGTAGGGCTCTCCGCTTTCAAACTGCGGATTTTCAGCATTGAAGTCTGCCACCTGCCTGGTGACCGGCAGACCATTATTATATGGCAATTGCGGTGCCGCATAGGTATAGCAGGCGCTTAGACTGCTCAAGAAAAGCACTCCGACCAGGATTCTCATTCTTGACTCCTCTCCAGGGAATGGCTGGCAACCGACTCGGCCCAGCTGATAAAAAATTCCTGAATAGCGGTTCGACCCAACTGATTCATTTGATCCTGACGATTACCGCGAAAACCGCTATGGATTATGGTCGGGATGCTCCATATTATGGAGTACAAATACAGATCTGTGACCCACGAATCCATCTGCACCTCCTTCGAGAAGCGCAGACCCGGGCGGAGTGTTTCTGCCGGCTGTACATTCGCTCCATCCTCCGTTTCCAGGTCCCCCGCTTCATTGGCGGGATTGTCCGATTCTAGTATCTGGATATCAAAGTGTAGCGCCACGGTGTTACTAAAGCACTGATCATTGGAAACCAGCTCCCAGCGTAAAACCGCGATTTCGACCAGTGCCGGAGCAGGTGCGCTGGTAAAATACAACTGTGGTTCCTGCTGAATTTCACGCGCCAGGACCGTCAGCAAGCTACCGTAATAATTTCCGATCGCGTCGGACCCTGACAGATTAAAGCAACCGGAATGACGCCCAAACACCGGATCCTGATTGTTGACGAGCCGGATACGAATCGTTTGCGGCAGGACGGCGCTATTATCCTTTTGCAGATCCAGTGCCGGATCAAGGCGGGCGCGCTCGAGCCTTACGACGCCCGGATTGGCGGGGTCTTGCTGCAGGGTGTACAAGGGCGGCCCGGCGTCCTGCGACGCATGTGGCGGATAAACGGTCAATTGGATGGAACAGGCGCCTAGCCACATTCCGGTCAACAAAGCGGTCAATTTTTTCATAAAAAATACGAACTGTAATGTCGGAACTGTAACGTGCCTGGCTATAGTGTCAAGAAATTCCCTGACCAGTGAGAGCAGCCGAATTGACTCAATTAATTTTCCAGTGAACCGATCTTGATACCAGTGTGAAGGTGTTGCACTCACATATCATGCCGGGGGCCCTGTTTTGTCTGCTATGGTTAGCCGGTTCCCAGGCTCTGGCAGCCCAGAGCGCCCGTACCAGGGCTCTGCCGGACCCCTATTATCCCCAACTGCCCCAAGGGGAGTTGCGGCTCAATTATTACTACGACCGCAGCGGTAACTGGACCAAATTCTCGGACTGGATTCCCTTTCAGCAAAAAAAATTCATTCCCACCCATCTAGAAGATTTTTACGAGCTATACGGTCTGCCACATCACTACAAAACAGCCGAGGTCAAGGAGGCGATTTATTTCCTGGAGCTGGCCCTGGTACACAAGTTTCGCCATCCGCGCAACGCCCTGTGCAAGATTGAAAACGAGCAGGAATGGCATAAATACCGCTTGCTCATGCATATGCAGATCAATCTGCAAATCATGCGCATGTACTTGCGTCTGGGTTCCTTATATGATAAACGGCAGCTCTTTTTTCACGATCTGGACTTTGCTGACGACCTGGAAATCAGTTTTCAAATCGCGCGCAGTTATTACCACATGGCCATACCCTATTGGCATAAAGCCCGCGAACTGGCTGCTGAGGCCGGGGAATACCGCTTCGAGATTGATTTGCCAGGATTGGAAAGCGAGCGCTTTGCAATCAATCGCGGCAAGCTCGATTTTGACCGGATCATCTCACGGCACATGCTGCGAGTTGAATCCAAATTGGGCGTGGTGCAACCATTTCTGGTTAACGAGGGGCGCCCAAGACCAGTAAAAAAGGCCATGCAGCAGGATATGGAAGAATTCAATCGTCAAAATCCCGAGCCCGCTGATCTGGGTCCACCGCAACTGAATCCGGAATGGAAAGAACAGGCACTGCTGCCGGATGCGCAGGGTTAGCCGGACGGCAGCGACATTCATGCAGCGACCATGGTTAATCGGGCTGATGATTGCAATGCCGGGTCTGCTCGGCCAGGCACCGCTCCGGGCCCTGCCGGAGGCATTTCTGCGGGAGTACGCGCGCACCGTACCGCAAGCCCACGGCGACACGGGCCAGTCAACAGCCGATCGGCAGCAGTACCTGCGGAGCTGGAAACAGGACTACATTCCACAGAACACAGGCCCCCATCATCCAATGATTGGGCCGCGCGATCCAGGCAGTAACCGCTTTCGACTCGAGCAAATCGAAAATATACTGACACGCATCAATGCCCTCCGTCAGCAGTATCGGCAATCTGCTTTCAAGATCGAAATCGATACGATCGAACAGCACCCTGGTAGCTGGTGGAAAATCATCGATGCGCGCGCCCAAATGCAGCGCCAGCAACAACAGCTGGCGAATCATATTTCGCAGCAAATCGTGACCCTGGCTCTGGATGGATTAAAAATCAGAGCCGAGATCGATGATCTGGATCTACTGCAACAACCCACACAAGTAGAACAGGCAACCCGGCTCTATCGCAGCGCCATTGTCCATCAGGTTGAACTCGCTCAGATGGAAGCGGCCCTGACTCAGCTACAAGGCCTGCAGGCCATCAATCCTCAAACTCAGGATTGGTACATGCACTATTATTTCGCCCGCTGTTTGCAAAGTCGCTTGAACCGCCAAAATCAACAGGGTGGACGCACCGAGCAGGAATTGAGGACTACCAGGGCCAACAAGCATTTGCATTTACGCCTGGCCATCCAGCAGCGCTACGGTGTAGACTCGGATGAATACCGTTTTGTGGATCAGCGCCTGCGCTTTGCCGAGCTGGGCAGCCCGCGTCAGGATCTAAACCGCAAATTGATCCCCTGAAAAAACAAAATCAACCGATACCGCTACGCGCGACAAAGACAAGCCCCGCTACAATCAAAGTGATGCCCAGCAATCGTTCCCAATTCAGGGCCTCGCCGGCATAATAGCCGTATAAAATTACCAGGATATAGCCAAAGCTGACAAAGGGCCGTGCAAATGTCAGATCGGCGCGACTCAGGATCCCCAGCCACAAAACATAACTGACTCCGTACGATATTACAGCCGCCAGCATCTGCCAGACCAGCAAGGCGTGCCAAAACCAGGCGAGTAAAGCCTGACCATGCTGCCACAAGGCCGGCCAGCCCTCCCGCCAATCCAGTAGCGCCTCCATGGGCATCTGGCCCGCCCGATTCATAGCCAGCTTCATGAAGATTTGCCCGGCGGCTCCCAGACTGACCGAAACCACTAGTAGAATCCAGATCATGGTATAAAATCCTTCCGAACGAGCATTACCCGGAGGGCTGGGATAATACCTGCAATTCAAGACAGGGTACGGTTAGCTGCTCATAATCGGCATTAATCAAGTTTTGATGCATTTCGGTCATATTACTGCGCGATCCATCAAACTCGGCGTGTTGCAATAATCGATCGTTGGCAATCAGTTCCACGTTTTGTTTCCAGGGATGCCAATCCGGTAGCAGACCGCCCGGAAACCAGGAGCGAGTCGGAAAAGTGACCTGCTTGTCGCGCACCAGCAGCATGGGCGGCATTCCGGCCGAGTATACTCGCACAAAATTGGTCGGCTCATCCAGGCTGCCGGCCAGTTTATCTAATGGAATACCCGCCAAACCGGAATCCTTGCGATCAGCATCTGTCAGCTCCTCGATGCTATCCTCGGAGCGCAGCAACACGCCATTTGCGTACAAACTACAGCCATATTCCAGGCAGCGCCGGGCCAGTTCAATCAGCACATCCTTGAACAGGGTCATACCTTGCATTAATTCCGGAATGGCGGTCTGGATCGCTTTGCGGCTGTTTTCAAAATCGCCGCTACTATGGCCCAACTGGTTTTTCAATTGTACAAATAAAAACCGCCAGCTTTCCGCGGGCCGATCAGCGCCGATATAAACCAGATCCTGCACCTCGGGGTGATGGCTAACCTGACCATACCACAGACAATTTGTGTTTTCTGAAAGGAGCGTGCTGCTGTTTGATACCCCACAGACCAGTACTCTGTAGCGGGCCTGACCACATACAATGGTGCTGTCAATAAGGGGTTTCACAATTCTGCACCAATGGCGTCATCTTCCAGGGAAAGCATGCATGGCAAACCGGTTTTTTGTCAAGACCCTTAAATATGAGATGCCCGCGTGAGCTGTTTCCCTGTACTGTCTATCATGCGCATCGGACTGGTTCGCTTTCTAAACGCCCGGCCACTGGACTACGGGCTGCGCCAGCTGGCCCACCGGCATCCGGAGTGGCAATTGCACGAGGATATTCCCTCCCGGCTGGCCAATCAGCTCCTGGATGGCAGGCTGGATGTGGCCTTGATCAGCTCTATTGAATATCTGCGTCACAAGGACCGACTGGCAATGATACCGGGACTGGGAGTTTGCGCCAGCGAGCGGGCCGATTCCCTGTTTTATATCCGACCAGCCCGCTCAAAGGCCCTGCTGGATCCGGCTCATCCCGTGCGGCGCATATACGCCGATCACGGTTCGCGCAGCACGATTACCTTGTTGCGATTGCTATACCGGCGAGTAAATCCATCCGAAGCGGAAATTATCACGATTGATCCCGCCGAAATCATCGACCGGATCATGGCCGATCCCATGCAAGCGAGCGGCGGACTATTGATTGGTGACGCCGCTCTACAGTTTCATCAAAAATGTCGCCCGACGGACTGGTTCATTGAGGATCTGGCCACCTGGTGGAATCGTGAATACCAGCTGCCCTTTGTCTTTGCGGTCTGGGCTTACCATCGTGACTTTCCCGCCCCGCTCGAAATGTTTCAAGACTCCCTGATAGCCGGCCTGAAGCATCTGGACGCCATTGCCGCTGAATTCAGTCAATATCCGAATGCCCTGGAGTATCTGAGCAAGCGCTTGCATTATCAAACAGCGCAGCCGGAAGCAGAAGCCCTGCGCGTCTTTGCGGCCGAATGCCGACGCTTTCAAATTCTGGACAATAGTTAGTCTCAACGCCCGGCTAGCAAGCTAACGGGGCACAATAATCAGACGCCACTCAATATTTTTTTGATCATACAAGGTGCGTTCCAGGGGCAGGTGCCAGCGCAGTTTTTTTTCACCTTCCTGATCAGCACCGGTTTCACCGCGATTGCTGGCCATGGTCCAGCTTTCGTCCACTGTGACTTGAAATTGCATGGCATGCTTGTCCAGTAGTTCACGCGTGGTCCGATAGGCGCCTGTTAGAATGCGGTTGGCATTGTCGGCCAAACCCTGGGTAACCACAAAAGTGCGTTCAATTTGCAAAAAGCGGCGCGCTCTTTGGCGCACCTGCACCTTGCCGGGCAGTATCTGCTCCAGACTGGTGGGGGACTTGAAAAAAACCCGATAACGCACGCGCGCAAAACGACGAAAAATCATTTCATCCTCTCCGTCTGCATCAGGAGAGTCAGGCGCCGGCGCATCATTTTGGACCTGCTCTAGATCGGGCAGACCCACCGACTCCATCTCAATCGACTGGATTTCCAGCCGGACGGCATTGCGCTTGATGAGACTGGCGTAGCGCTCCTGAATCAACTCCCGGCGCACAGGAAAATAACTGATCAGGGAACGGTCTTGCTCTGGATACAGAGGCACTCGATACTGAAACTCAACATAACCGGACAGATCGGCGTTAAAATGCAAACTTTCTTTATAATCGAAACAGCCCCCGCTGAAAGAGATTAAAAGGCCCAGGCATAGCAGCAGGGCTGGTTTTCGTCCGCGCACTACCAACCCTCTTCTGGCAGGGTTTTACGATTGCGTCCGGCGGTCATCTCCACCAGCCGGTTGTAGAGCTCCTCATCAAAAGAGGGGTCGACGATGTAACAGATGTGACGACTGTCATCCTTACTAAGCTCGTAATGGGCAAATCGCGGATCCGGGCGCAATTTCTCCATATTGAAATCCAGAAAAGTCATTTTGGGCGAGCGTCCAATATTCGGATAGATGGTCGCAAAACGATCGACACCCGGCCGACTTTGATAGCGGTTGGCCGTTGTTACCTGGCAGACCTCAAAGAACGTGCGGCCGGTACCCTTGGCTGCGACTATAATATAATCGCCCTCGTCAATCACCCGCTCGTTATTGTTGAGGTTCATGGAAACATGATCCAGGAACTCCCGTAAAATGCGATCGGTATAGGTGAAGTAGGAATTATTGACCATCATTTTGATGGCTCGCGAACTGGAAAATGCCGGTCGCCAAGGGACTTCGGAGGTCAGGGAGGCAAATTCGGATGCAATCGCTAAAATATTGGCATCCTCATCGTAGGGGACATCGCTTTCCAGCAGCTTGATCTGGCGGCGCATATCGCTAGCAATCGCAACCCGGGCCGGATCTTCAGCATACTTCACAGAGAGGTCTCTCAGTTTAACAATCAGGGTTTTCAAGTTGGGATAATTATTCGAGTGCAGGCTCTCCCGGGTCGGGTGATGATGCAAAAGAACATTGCGTTTGATACGGTCATCAATCGACGATTCGTGTGCGATCATCAAATAGGACATCAAGGGATGATTCTGCACATAGGCATATTCCTTGTCGCTCAGGCCCTTCTCGGCAGGCATCTGCATGCGCGCGTAGCCTATATCGCAAAGTAAGGCGCTCATCATGGTTACATTCACCTGATCCATCATGCGCGACTTGTCGCGCGCGCTGGTGGCATTCATACCGCGGGTCTTCATGGCCATAGCGACCACTGTTCGTTTGACAGCCCGCTCCACATCCACCTTGGCGTCCTTGCCAGCCATCAATTCAATGATATTCACCAGGCCGTTCATCGCGTCCGGCTGGTTTTCGAAATCGGTGAATACGCGCTGCATCGCCTTGCCGGAGGTGGCCAGTTTGATTGCATCCACCGTCTGGTTCTTCATCTCATCGAAGAGGTCGGTGGTGGTTTCAGTGAGGATTTCGGCATGCTCCTCACTCATCAGTTTCACATCGGAGAGCCCTTCTTCAGCCGCCTCGAGCACCTCCTCCTTGCCGCCGAGACCCAGGGTATCCTGGTCATCCGAGTGATAGTAAATGCCTTGTTTGACAAAACGCAACAAGCGGCCGATTTCCGCATCGGTGGCGTTTTCTTTTTTGTAAATCAGGATCTGGCCATCTTTGTTGTAAAAATGGACCGGTATTTCCTTTTTATCCTTAAAACGCTCAATGACTTCGTCATCAAATTCAAAGGGAATATAGTCGTTTTCTTTGGCCATAAGCGCACGATCGGCTGTGTTGGTGCATTTTTTATCAGGGCCGACTGGAGCGCATTCAAAAAAACTCTAATCTGCCGGCGTTTTACGCACAAAATAGTCGTCAACGGTCGCGATGGCGATAGGCCGGGTCTGGGCGGCCGTGAAGATAAAGTCATACTTGATGCCCGTACGGGTGCCGAAATAATGCCGGGTCGTGCCGGACTCCAGGGTTTCCCGCAGACCGGTATTCCATTTCAAGAGCGCCCGCTGCCGTTCGTTTTCCGAGTCCATCAAGACCTCGATTT
>JAGRNA010000222.1:5897-8350 GCA_020441005.1 Leptospiraceae bacterium | reverse complement strand
TTTCTCTGTATCGCGATGCCCTGATTCAGGACCATCGGCAGCTGGACACGCGGTTTTTGGCCTCGGATCCGGCCGGGGCAGTTTGGGAGCGCGTTTTAGAAAACTGCGCTGATGATCCGATGCGCGCCAGGGAATGGTTTCCGGTTCATTACCTGTTAGCGCTTTGGCCGCAGAATCTGCGCCCCTGGGATGAACGAGAATGGCGCTGGATGCAGCAAGAGTCTGAGCGTTTACAGCACAGTTTGACCTACAGCGATAAGCGTTTCTTTGATCGGATCCATGCAGTCCTTGCCTTTTATTTGGCAGCCTTGCACGAACAGGCGGCGCATAATCCGCTGGCAGACAGCCCATCACCGGAATTCTACCTGGCTGCGCTGGCAGATTTGGAACCTGAGCTGGCCCGGGAATTGGGTGCGGATTGACCTGCATACGACGAGGAACACAGACAGTGTGGTGCAGAAACGGGGATTCTTGACGCCAGACCGGTCCGGGTTTCGATCTCAACGAACTCGTCCAGGCGTCCCGGTTTCGGTTGTCTGATGTGAATCTCGCAGCACTTTTGTAAATAATGCCATTTTCTGTTTGCATTTGCAAGCGGGTATGTGACTAGTATGCATTCGAACCTCAGGAGACAATATGGACGCTGAAATTCAGGAAAACACCGATAAACTGCACAATCTAAAAGAAACTATCGAACATTTGAAACACGATGCGATTGAGATCCAGGCCAAAGCTCGCGAAACCCTGGGTGAGCTGAAAGACCGTTCGCAGGTTTACCAGGATAGTGCCCGCCAGGCTCTGGATCAAGCGGCTGAATATTGCAACCAAAATCCACAAAAGGCAGCCTTGATTGCTGCTGCGGCCGGTGCCAGTGCCGGGCTGCTTTTGGGATTGCTGCTCAAAAAATAAGGCGGATCATTGAGTGAGCCCTGCAGCTGAACAAGGGGCCGCCGCACCTGATTCCGGTGAAGAATCATCATCCCGGTCAAAAAGCCGCGGGCAGCGGTTTGTCCGGCGCTATTACCCGGTTTTTGAAAGCCTGATTTTATTTATCCTGGACTACCAGAGCTGGTGGCGTGCATTCAAGGCCTATATCCAGGATGAACTGGATTATCGCAGCGGTCTGGTGTTGCAGACTGTGTTGCTGTTTTTTGCCGGTATCAGCCTCATCTTTTTCGCTCTGATCTGGATTCTGTTAGGGTGCTTTTTTCTGCTGCGAATCTGGACCGGCAGCGAATGGATGGCTGCTTTTATCGTCGGTGGAATTTTTTATGCCATAGGCCATCTGGTGCTGTTTTTAATGCTGAAAATTAGCCGCAAAGTCTTCGATTCTAAGAATAAGCCCATGGATTGGGATGACGATGATCTGGAAGACTTTGAGGACTAGCTGTTGAGCGCAATACAGAAATACCAGCTTTACCTGGAAACGCTGGGAGTCGCACCGGGCGATGATGCCCAAACTGTGAAGCGGGCCTTCCGGGACCGCATTAAAAAGCATCACCCTGATACTGCCCGAACACCAGCTGACGCCGAGCAGGCCAACACTCTGATTGAGGCCTATACTGCTTTTAAAAAAGGCGTGCCGCATGTGAGCGTGCAGCACGGCAGCCAGCGCCGACCCGTGGAGCGGCCGGCCCCGCCGCGTGCTCATACCAGACAGTCCGATTTTGCGGCTGATGTTGGACGGCAAGCGGGGCAGCGCATTTACGAGGCCGTGCATGGCGGCCAGGAACGATTCGATGATGCCGAGGCGGAGTATATTCAGCGCCGATCAGCGGAATTCTTTTCTCGTATTTCGCAGTTATTTGGAGCAGGACTAGAGCGCGAGGAGCAACCGGATTTCAGCTCTATACGCCGTCCGGCAGCGGCTGGCAGCCGAACAGCAACCGCGCATCGCTCAGCCGGCTTTGGCGTTGTAGAAAACTATGGAGTGTCCAGTCACTTACTGGACCAGGCCGAAGAAAACTTGCGGGACATTGTGGCCTACTTTAATCAAGCCAATCAACCCCGGTTCACCCGCCGCTGGATGCGTTCTTATGTAGAAGCTCTGAACCAGGTGCAAGTCCGGTTTCGTGATGTTTCCAACCGCCATCCTGGCTGTTCCGGCCGGGCCCTGCGCCGCGTGCGCCAGATCCACGAATTGATTGCCGAAATCAAACAGGGTGTCCGCTGAATCAAGAAATGGCCGGACTGCCCTCCACACCGGTTGAGCTGCCGCCCGCCGGTCTCAAAATCGATTTTGGGGATCGTATCCTGCTGCTCGGATCATGCTTCAGCAGCAATATTGGCAGCAGACTACAGGCGGCGGCCATGCCGGCCAGTGTGAATCCCTTTGGTGTGCTGTATAATCCAGCGAGTATTGGTCGTAATCTGGATCGGCTGGTGCAGCAAAGAACCATCACGGCGGCCGAGATCCGGCAGCGCGAAGATATATTTTTTCATTACGATTTCAG
>JAGRNA010000222.1:0-5817 GCA_020441005.1 Leptospiraceae bacterium | reverse complement strand
TTACTGCTGACATTCGGGACTGCCTGGTGCTACTACCTGGCAAACGAGCTAGAAGCGCCGGTGGTTGCCAATTGCCACAAGATGCCGGCGGCTTTGTTTCGCCGCCAGCTGCTGTCAGTAGAAGACATTGTCACTAGCTACCAGCAACTGTTGCAGGAATTATGGAATCTGAATCCACGGCTGCAAATTCTGTTTACGGTCAGCCCGGTCCGACATCGTAAAGATGGCCTGGTAGCCAATCAAAGGTCCAAGGCCATTCTGATTGAGAGCGTGCACCGCTTGCTGGAGTGGAGACCGGAGCAGCTGAACTATTTTCCAGCATTCGAGATTATGATCGATGAATTGCGTGATTATCGCTTTTATACGGCTGATATGCTGCATCCATCTGACTGGGCGGTGGATTATGTGTTCAAGCGATTCACTAGCTGGGCGTGCAGTCCGGATTGTTTAACTGCTCTGCAAAAAATCGCCGTCTTGCAGTCCCTGCTCAGTCATCGGCCCCTGCTGCCGGAGTCCCAAAGCAGTGAGCGCAGTTACCAAAAGGCGACTGAATTAAAGCTGGAGCTGCAGCAGCGCTACGGTATTGAACCGGCTTTCTGGGATACGACCGCACAGTCTGGTTGGCAATGATTTTCTGGACAATACCTGGCCACCGCATGGCCGCGTTCTTTTTATTCTCGTTCACAGAAATGCTGGATTTTAGTACCCGGTGTTTAATCATGGAGTGGTCTGGAGCAAGGCTGCCTGGATCTGTTGTGGGGAAGCATGCAATTCTGGAGAAAACTGCCAGCCAAAATTGGTCTTGCAAGCGGTCCGCTGGCGTTCCTCCTGTTGTATACCTTGCTGGCACCGTCGCCGGATTCAGCCAGTACGACGGGCGCTATGGCTGGCATTGCCCTCTGGATGGCAATTTGGTGGGTCACAGAGGCGGTCCCGCTGGCTGTCACCGCTCTATTGCCGCTGGTATTATATCCGGTGACTGGAATTGCGGCAACCAAAGCAATCGCTCCGGCTTATTTTAATTCGATCATATTCTTATTTGTTGGCGGTATTCTAATCGCCCTGGCTATGGAGCGTTGGGGTCTGCACCGCCGAATAGCCTTGCGTCTGATCAGTGTTTTTGGATCGCGTCCCCCGGGACTGCTGGCTGGTTTTATGACTGCCGCCGCTTTTCTTTCCATGTGGATTTCCAATACCGCAACCGCGGTGATGATGCTGCCGATCGGTCTGGCGATTCTCTCAAGGCTGGAGTCTGCATTGGAAGCGGAACAGCTGCCAAAGTTGCAACTGGCATTATTACTGGGAATCGCGTATTCCTGCTCGGTCGGGGGCATGGCCACACCCATCGGGACGCCGCCCAACATGGCTTTTATGCAGATCTATGCCATTCAGTTTCCAGAGGCGCCGCTGATTTCTTTCGGGGAATGGCTGTTTTTTGCCGCGCCGTTGACCTTGTTTTTGCAGCTTGGAATCTGGCTATACTTATGGGGCGCACTACTGCAGTTTAAAGGGGCGCATGTACTGCGGTCCGATGTAATTCGTCAAGAACTGCAAACTCTGGGACCCGTCAGCCGCTCAGAATGGCTGGTGCTGCTTGTTTTTGCCGCAACCGGGCTGCTGTGGACCTTCCGCAAGGATATCCATATTGCTGAATTCGGAGTGCATGTGACCGGCTGGTCGGCCCTGGTTCCTTTTGGCCAGTCCGTAGATGACGGCACGATTGCCATCCTGGGTGCAGTACTATTGTTTCTGTTGCCTGGCGAATCTGTTGCCGGTGAGTCTGCGGGACGTCTGCTGGATGCGCGTTCCCTGCGTCGCATCCCCTGGGGAATTATCCTGTTGTTTGGCGGCGGATTTGCTCTGGCAGATGGATTTGGGCGTGCGGGTCTTACCGAGGCCCTGAGTACTGCCTTTGCCGGGGCTGGTCGCATTCCCGATTGGCTGCTGGTGTTTGTGATTTGTATTGCCGTTTCCTTTTTAACAGAGTTGACTTCCAATACAGCTTTAACCCAGGTCGTGCTGCCGGTTATCGCCGCCCTGGCGGCCGCAAGGGGACTAGCGCCATTGTTGATTATGATCCCGGCGACTCTGTCGGCTTCCTGCGCTTTTATGATGCCGGTGGCCACTCCGCCGAATGCCATTGTGTTTGGCAGCGAAAAAATACGGATTGCTGATATGGCCCGCACTGGTTTGATTTTAAATCTAGTTTGCGCAATTTTTATCACTCTTTACTCACTTCTCACCAAAGACCTGTTCTTTTAGTGGGCCGGGTTTCTAATTCAGGCGCAATTGCCGGAACCAAACCAGTGAGCCGGGAAACAAGGCCCTGTCGGTTTTCTGCCAACAGGGCTATCAGTCTCGCCCGGAATGATTTATCGCGACCAGTATACAGTTTTTCCCAAAAAGGAAACACCCACAAATCCTCTGACTAGCAGTTTGTTGGCTGATTGCAGATCTAGAAAACAGCTATACGTTTTGCCGTCTGTGGGATTATAGATATTTCCACCGGCCCATTTTGATCCGTCCCATTGGAAGCCCCACACCAAAAACATCCCCTGGATTGGTCGACTACGTTTCGACGCGTTCGGATTATTCCGATCGTGTTTTGGCTTTCCTGCTTCCTGATCACCAGCTGGATAATTCGGCTCTTTCAACCAGGTAATCTTGCCGCAGGCGTTGTCTAATTTGCCATCACCATTCGTGTCTTTACCGCAGCGAAAAAGGGTGATTTTAGAGTCGCCATCCTGGGTGAGCCAGGTTCCCATATACGCGTCCGGATCAGCCGCGAAAAGAGGTTGGCTGAGTAAATACAGCAGGCTGCCTGTTAGCAGTACAATTTTGTTTCTTGACATTTTGCACCTCGTGTTTGTTGCAATGTTAATTTGCGATATTTGCATGTGAGACTTGATTCCCAGGCAGGGTCAATCCTTTTTCCGCACTGATTGGAAAAAGACAAAATAGTCGAAAAACCGAAAAAGAGTTGCTACCGCTGGCTGGCTCTCACCGACGATCCGGATCCGTAGTGTGCCTGGTTGTAGTTGCATTGCGTGTCAGTCTTTGTCTGTCCTGATCCAGAAGGCAAGGGGGTCTGGCTCGGGTATGATGCCTTTATCGTTCACCAAATTACCATTATTCGGCAGGAGCGGCCGCCTGGTGCAAGTGTTGCCAGTCAATAACGATCTTACCCTTGCCAATCAGCATTTCGGCAGGTGCCATTTGCTAGCGCTGCGCCGCAGAAAAACCTCGACGCCAGTGCCTTGATTTGATTTGCATTATAATGGCACCCGATGAGCATCTTGCGATCACAGCATAAAACTGCAATCCGGAGGCCCGATCGGCTATTGACTGCCGTCTGGTTGATGGTTCATTTGATTGGGCTGGCGGCCTTGAGCGTACCAGGTTGCCGGGGTGATTCCATCCCGGACAATCGTCCGACAGCGCGGATACCTTTGGAGCAGGAGGATGCCAACATGTCAAAACCCGGACCGGCAGGTAAACAATCTAAAGATGAGCTTAGTGTGCTTTTCTGGAATGTGGAGAACCTGTTTGATGATCAGGATGATCCAGGCTGGTTCGATGATGAAATGCTGGCCACGAATCATCCCGAGATTTATGATTTAAAGATTGAACGCCTGCAGAGGATTCTGGCTCCCTTTGCGCAAAAAAAAGCCGTCATCTGCCTGGCCGAGGTGGAAAACAGGGCCGTTCTGGAACGGCTACTGCAAGGCCTGCCGAACGGTCCGGATTATAATATTGTTTATGAACATAATACCTTTGCGCGCATCAAGCAGGCTGTTCTGAGTCCCCTGCCGGTACGGCATACCGAGGCCATCGATTTTGCGCGCGGCTTGCGTCCGATACTGAAAACGGAAGTGCTGTGGCACGGACAAAGTCTGACTATCTATGTGAATCACTGGAAATCCCGCCGGGGCGGGCAGTCAAAGACCGCGCACAAAAGACGGCTGGCCGCCGAAGCCCTGTATGCTGATATTCAGACCTTGCGGACGCAAAACGCCGCTGCGGAAATACTGGTGGTCGGCGATTTCAATGACGAGCCTTTTGATCCCTCTGTGCAGCGCTATTTACATGCGGTGGATAACCGACCGGCCGTCCTCAAAAATGACGAGCTTTTGTACAATTGTCTGGCTGATCCGCGCTACCGCCAGCGCTACGCCGGCACGAGCAGCCATAAGGGTCATTGGCAGCTCTTTGATCAGATGCTGGTCAATTCAGGCCTGCTGGATTCGCGTGGCCTGTATTTAAAGAGCTGTCAAATCTATGATGGCAAGGGCCAGCTGGTGTATCATGGCCAGCCAAACCGTTTCGGCGATGAAGAAGAATTAATTCCGGCTGAGCGCGGTTTTTCGGATCATCTGCCGGTTTTGATGCAGCTGGGTTTCTGGTATCCAGCGGATGACGATGCTTAAAGAGCAACAAATCACGAAAGTTCTTGCCTTTTAACCGCCGACCATGCGCTGTTCTTTTCAAGATGGAAAAGAGCGGTATCTGGTATAAATTCAAGGCCTGGTCCTGGGGCCGGCGGTTGGCGGCCATACTAGCGCTCTGGCTGGCGGGCTACACACTGCTCTATGTTGTCTGGCCCCGCTTGACATTGATAGGCCGGTCCACCGAACACAAGGTGCATGTGGCCTTTGGTTTTCATGCCAATTTGTACCACAGCTTTCGGATTGACACCAATGATGAGGCCGGATTTGGCAAGGATATCCGGGTCATCCGCCACACCATCAAGGTTTTTGACCGGCTCAACAAGGCTGGTATTCCCGCCAAGGCTGTCTGGGATATTGAAAACCTGTTCTCTTTGGAAGAAACGCTGCCGAAGCACGCGCCTGATATCATCCGTGATATCAAGCGCCGCATCGATGCCAACGGCGATGAAGTTATTCTGATGTCCTACAACAACGGTCTGGTTTCGGCCATGACCGAACGGGAGTTTAACGATTCCATCAAGCGAGCCATCTCCAACTCCAGGGGCAGCGGAGTACAGGATGTGTTCGGCCGCTGGACGCCGGTTGTTCGTCCGCAGGAAATGATGACGACCCCGGGCAATTTCAAACTCTATAAAGACCTGGGAATTCAAGCGATCTCGCTCTACAACAGCGCCATTACCTTTGATACCTTTCGCGTTTTTGTGCCCGAGTTAACCCGGGAGCAGGCGCACAATCCGCTGCGTTTGCAAGTGAAATCAACCGGTCAGGATATGATTGTCATCCCGACCTATAATATCGGCGACCTGGTGGAAAATGTCAGCCTCGGCCGCTGGGTCAAGGAGCTGCACCGCGAACAACTGCGCGGCAATATCAACCGGGATGTGCTGGTATTCATTAACTTCGATGCTGATGATCAGTACTGGGTTGGACTCGATCTGCCAAAACATCTCAAGTTTTTACCTAACACCGGCGGCATCGAAAAGCTGATTCAGGAAGTGGCCGGTCTGGATTATGTACAGTTTACCAATCTGGATGAGTATCTAAAGCACAACAAACCGGCGGGTGATTTCTACTTTGGTCAGGATACGGCTGATGGCAGCTTTAACGGCTATAATTCCTGGTCTGAGAAGTCCTATGTCCATGAGTATTGGACGGACCTGATGAACGACCGGCGCGCAGACCGGCTGGTGCGAGCAGTGTACTCTTATTTGGGACGCACAGTGCCAGCCGCTGTGCAGTCTGATCTGGATACAGCCTATGAACGCCGGCTGCGGCTGTTATCGACAACCAATTTTGGTATGGCGACCCCTTATCTGGCCCGGGCCCGTGAGCGGGTAGTGGAGCAACTGATTCAGGTTATGAACAGCAG
>JAGRNA010000030.1 GCA_020441005.1 Leptospiraceae bacterium | reverse complement strand
CACATATCTCCCCGGGTTTTACAAAGTTTAAACAGTCACAAAAACGCCTTTAGGCACAATTCTCGATACTGTTTAGAATTATCGCGGCCAGTTCTGCAGCACAATCCTCTTGAATAAAATGGCCACCGCCCTTCAGAATCGTATGAGTTTGGCCTCTGGCGCCGGGAACAGCGCGTTTGAAGACTAGATGGGCTCCTTTGGTTATCGGATCGCTGTCACCAAAGGCCGTCAAGAAGGGTTTCTGCCATTCTTTTAAGCTTGTCCAGGCTGTCCGGTTAGCGGCAGCGGCAGGATCATCCGGCTGCACGGGCACCAGTGCCGGAAAGATGCGCGCCCCTGCCTTGTAGCTCTCATCGGGAAAGGGGGCATTGTAAGCAGCAATTTCTGCGGGACTCAGACTGCTTGTGGTTGCACCCTGAATGATTTTACCAACCGGAAAGCGTTTCACTTTTTGGGCAAAATCACGCCATTGCAAAAAAGCTGTTGATGGTTTTTCATCCCCTGTCGGCAGAAAGGTATTGCTGGCAATGATGCGTGCAAAGCGTTGCGGCTGTTGCATGGCAATACGCAGCCCCAACAGGCCGCCCCAATCCTGGCAAAAGAGGGTGATGTTCTGCAAATCCAGCTGCTCTACGAAAGCGCTCAACCAATCCACATGGTTTTGATAACTATAGTCTGTCATTGACGCTGGCTTGTCGGATTTGCCAAATCCGATTAAATCGGGAGCGATCACCCGGTGACCAGCCGCTCGCAGGGGCGGGATCATCTTGCGGTATAAATAAGACCACGAAGGCTCGCCGTGCAGCAACAAAATCGTTTCACTGGCGGTCGGGTTTTCGTCTAAATAGTGCATCCGGACCGATTCGCAGTTGATATAGTGCGGCTGAAAGTCATAGCCGGGCAGGTTGTTAAACTGTTCATCGGGGGTTCGTAAAATTTCCATGCTCGAATTCGCCGGCATGTTCACGGCGCGTCAATTCTTTCTGCACGATGCAGATTTCATTCTTGCCCCCTTATGAGGCCACTGAATTATGAGTTAGTGACTGGCATCTAAACAAAACAGCGCTGTTGTTCACTATAGTAACAGTCTCTGTGATTTAAACAAATGAAAACTCGTGTATTTTTTCATGGCTTAATGTATCTCATTTGTCTGGTTGTGTTCCTTGTATTGCCTTATGACGAGCACTTCATCCAATTTGCCGGAGACCAACAGTGGTTAATTAGCACTGCAGAACAAATTTCTCATGGGAAATTGATTGTAATGGGTCATCCAAGCATTCACGGCCCAAATCATCCCGGTCCACTTTATTTATATTTTATTACAATAATTTACAACATCTGTTTTCAGTCCATCCCTGCTACTAGCCTGCTGTTATCCGCTATAAAACTCTCACTTTTGCTTTATGGGTTGGTCAATATATTTATTATTATGGGTCTGAATTACAAAACAGCCTGGATTCCGGCAATGTTATTTATGTTTCAGCCCCTTAGTTCAAATTATGTGTCAATAATCTGGGCACCGGCTTTTAGTTCGTTTTTATTGCCCTTCATTTACCTCACCTGGTTTAATTTTGTCCACAAAAAGCAACTGCATTACTTTCGTTTGCTAATAATATTGATTTCTGTACAGGTGCAGACACACTACAGTCAGACGGGTGGCATGCTGGTTCTAGGGATATCAGCTGCCTATGTTTATTTGCGTTCAGGGAAAATTAGCCTTAAACTTTTCATGGCGCATGTGTTGCTGGCAACAATTCTTTGGTTGCCCGTGTTGTTTGATTTGATAAATCGAGGATCTAATTCGAACCCTTATCTTCTCGTTAAATTTGTGCTGGGTCATAAAAGTGTACAAGATGTTCAATCAGTCTTTGCGGCTTATGAAAGCTTGTTAGCCAGCCTTCTGCCTTTTATGGATACCAGACACGCAATCAGTGGGCTTATAATTACACTCATTGCATTACCCATAGTTTTTCTGAAAACCAAATCTAAACGTCACCGAATACTTGCCTTCCTTGTAGTGGGCCAAATCATAATTAACTTTATTTCTATTTCCCGATCTCCAGTGAGGATACAATTTTATTTTATATATTTTAACACCATCCCGCTTTTTTTATTAATTATCTACGCACTGAATCTTGTAATCATAATGCTATTATCAAAAATAAAAAATTCGCTTTCAAGGGCTTTTGTTTGCAGTTGTCCCAGCAAGCTAAATCCGTCATCCCTCGCCCTTGTAGCTTTTGTGATCGCCCTCATACCACTGAGTCAGTTTTATAAGCTTACACTGGTAAATCAATGGAACAGGTACCACTCCTATTCTGCACTATTGCACCTGGGCAACTTGATTGAAACACATTCGCATGCCAAGCCAGTTTTTTTTCAATCGCGCAGCGCAGAACTGGAAGGCAGGGTGGCAGCAATACTATATATTTTCCAGAAAAAAAATATACAATTTGATTACAATTCAATAAATGCCTATTATTTTTACTCCAACAATCAATCAGCAAGTAAATGCAGGTGCGAACTAATTGGCGAAATGGATAATATATTTGTTTATTATCAAAAGAGATTGTAGACATGCATGCCTATGCAGACATTTTTTCAACTCTATTTTTTCCCTCAACCGCCTTGCCATTGCAGGCCGATGCACATCCGATGGACATCGGTCTGTGAACCGATCCTGATCGGACGCTATAGGCACATTCAACAGTTTAGGGGCCATTGCAACTATCCATGCCTCTCGGGCAAACCTGGTGCATCAAGCACGAAACGCAGCTTTACTCTAAATAAAGAACTAACCTTGCGCATGACCGACATAAATTTGCTTCAGAGGCAAACTGCTTGCTGATGAGCCCGGTTGCAGCGGACTGGATTATGGCAACCCGGCATTCCTTTATTTGCGCGAACGCTGCCGATTTTTTGCCGCAGATACAGCGGGAGTCTGTTGATCTGATATTGACCTCACCGCCTTATCCGATGGTTGCCATGTGGGATGATTTGTTTCAGAAACTGGATCCCGCCATCAGTCTGGACACGACAGACGAGGCGCTGGATGCCTTTGCTAAAATGCATGCCTGGCTGTATGGTATTTGGCAGTCCTGTTGGCAATGTCTCAAATCTGGCGGGCATCTAGTGATTAATATTGGTGATGCAACCCGTTCCATTAACCAGAATTTTCAGTTATACTCTAACCACAGCCGTATCCTGCAGGATTGTCTGCAGATTGGATTTCAAAACCTGCCCAATATCATTTGGCGCAAGCAAACCAACGCTCCGAACAAATTCATGGGCTCGGGGATGCTGCCGCCGGGAGCCTATGTAACATTGGAGCATGAATATATTTTGATTCTGCGCAAAGGTCCCCGGCGCACATTTACAGATTCGGCGAGCAGGACCCTGCGGCGTGAAAGCGGTTATTTTTGGGAAGAGCGCAACAGCTGGTTTTCCGACATCTGGGATTTCAAGGGCGTGCGGCAGGATTTGACCGGCAAACCCGGACGGGATCGTAGCGCTGCCTATCCGCTGGAATTGGCCTACCGCCTGATTTCCATGTTTTCGCTGAAACAGGATTTGGTGCTGGATCCTTTTGGGGGAACTTGTACCACAACGCGGGCCGCCATTGCAGCGGAGCGCAATAGTATCAGTATTGAACTGGATCCGCAACTGCAGGACAGCTCCCGGCAATCTGCATTGCAGTTTCGCGAGACTGGCAATGCCTATATCCAAAGTCGCCTCAAACGTCACGCCAATTTTGTTGAAAACCGGCAGCAGTCCGGCAAGAAATTAAAGTATTTTAATGAGTTACATGACACACCGGTGATGACCCGCCAGGAGTGCGACCTCTGCCTGCGTGAAATCCGGGAAATTGAGCCCGATCAGGATGCGTTTTCGATCCAGGTGGAGTATACGGCCGCAGGCCAGGTTCGGGCCGATTAATAGTCCATCGACTGTAATGTGCCGTTGGGAAGCCTTGTGACCAACCGGTGAACCAGTGGATTTTCCAGGGTTTTGACGACGGACTGCATATCTGCAGTATGTAACCTGGTGTTGGCCAGCTGCAGCAACGGCATTTCTGTGCGCAAGCCATGATTCCATGCCGCGCAGTTCTGATTGATTTTATGGACTTTGATTGCCCCTTTTGACAGAAACACTGTAAAACCGGCATAGTGCCATGTCCAGGTTTTCGCTGCTGTCCGAACGAGTAAACGGCCCTGAGGAAAATCAATCGCGACCCGGTAATTGATCAGCGCTGTCAGACCCAGCAAATTCTCGCCGTTGTCTTTTCGTAGATATACCGGCAGTCCTGTATTTGCTGCCGGATCCAGGGGATTCCAATTCAACCTGCAAAAATAAAGTTCTTTATGAGTTTTGGAGAAACCGCTGATACTGCCAAGGCTGTCAACCGCAGAAAGGGAGCCTGCCTGGCAGTGCGACCGAAAGGTGGCATAATCTAACAGGGAAAGGTAGGCCCCGGTATCTATAATAAAGTCATAGGAGTCCGATCCGCGTGTTATTGTGAATCCGGGTCGCCAGGCGGTCATCAGGTTGGTATGTAGTTCTGTTTGCAGTACAAACGGGCCGCCCAGGTCTGCAGGGTTCAGGATCAACAGGCCGGCATTCAGGTCGATTTCTGTTGAAAAAAACTGTAACGAATTGCTGCCAATGATGCCGTCCCATCTGCCGCCGACCATGCCGGCCATTGGTTGTAAATCCATCTGCACGGCAGCGGTATTAAGCAAAGTGATACTGCCGAAATGCAGTCCGGCTAATTTGCCAATTGCAATCGGTTGGGAGCGATTATTGCTGTCTCTGGCATCAACAGTTACCTCGGGCTTGAACCTGGCAGCTGCGGCTGTTGGCCAAGCCAGAGCGTTGTGGGCCCCGCTGTCAAATAGAAACAGGTAGGGTGTTTGCAGCGTGTTGACCCTGACCGGGGTGATTCCATAATGGTAACCCATCCGCCGTAAAGGTATCTGGACCGGTCCCGGCGGATCACTAGCCGGAGAACCGCCCTGCAGCAGTCGAACGGCCTGCAAGCTGGAACAACTGCTCAGCAATAAAAGCAGTCCGCTGGTCAACATGCGCAGCAAAAATCGAGCCCTGGCGTCTATCTGTCTATTGTTCATGAAAACCTTTACCGTCCAAAACCCGGTCATCCTTGCTAAGTAGTAGCACCATATCAATTACCATTTTAGAAATAGCGAAATCAAAAAGCCTTCTATCTATCAATAATTGATTCAAGCAGCTCAAATTAATTGCAGAATTTATCCAGTATATCTAAAACTTCATGACTGCCTAAGGCAAGTTCCTGTAAAAAAATGTTGCATTATGGAGCCAATTTAAAAGCTTGTAGTGCAGCTAAATCGCTAAAATATAGGCATGCAGTATTGGCTAACTTGGGGCAACGCTTCTCAATCAAAAATAGAAACCACTAGTTGGCTATCATAATGTTTTTTTTGTTGCAAGTTTTGAGGATTCAGGTCAAGCATTATGGGTAATACATCGATTATGAAGCCAAGTCAAGCTTGGGCGCCCCATTCGCTATGTATACGCTTTAGCATTCTCATTACAATCTTGTTCTGGTTCGTTGGCTGCCAGACCTTGAATGAACAATTTGATTGGTACATTCCAGGGACAGGGTATTCGTGTTCAAATGGAGATTGTACTAGCTATAAAACGACTTGTGAAGGCTCGGCTTGCCAAAGAACAAAATGCAATTCAGGTAAGTGCACAACTACTTTTAATGCGGATTACTTGCAAAAATATCCGCATGTTGCTGAGCGTTTAAACGGAAGAGTTGACAAAAGACCAAATAATACTGCCTCTGCTTCATTGCAGCATAATACATTCAGCACAGATCAAGTGCAATCTGCCTGGACACCAACCTTGGCTCACAAATTTTTTATGCATTATCAAGATCTGCAAAACCAACTCATGCTAGAGATGCAGGGTAAAACAACCGCACTGCAAAAACAAATGCAATTGAATTTTGATAGAAAAGTATTGAACAAGAAAATTGCTCTGAGGGGTTTGTGCCTAATGGATGTAGAAGATCGTACTTGGAAACCGAATCAATGCCGCTACATGGCCAAGTTTTACCTCCCTAAAGGCCCCAAGGCCAAGTGTATTTCTAATTCTAACTGGGACAGTGGTTATTACGGACCTTATGTGACTAAATACAATCTTTGCAAATCGCAAGCATTACACTATCAGATAGGCAAGCGCTACGATATTAGCGGGAAAATTACGGAGTATAGATTCTCGGCCTTGTCGAATGAAACTTATAGGGGAAATAAAAAATTGATTCGTTATTTTAGTGATATAAATTCAAGTTTTTTGGTTTTGGAGTAATGGATATGCTTAATAGGCATGCGCTCCGAAATCAATGCTGAAATCCACATTTTTTTTGCTTCTTTATGAAAACGACCTTGCAGAAGGTTAAGAAATGTCCAATAATAACTCGAAGAAAATCCCGCGGCACTTTGACCTATCTGCTGATGATATTATTAAAATCAGGAAAGGGGTTGGTCGTGCCAAACTAGTGGCAAAGTATATGGACCACTATCAACTAGATGCTATAACAGGGCTTGTTCCGATAGGGGGTGACCTTGTTAGTATAATTCCGGCTGTATATATCGTGTATGAAGGAGTGCAGATGGGCATGCCTCGTGCACAAGTAATTAAAATGATTGCAAATATTGGCATTGATTTAGGTGCTGGAATGTTACCAGTCATTGGTATGATTTTGGATTTTATTGTACGTAACAACAAAAAAAATGCAGTAATAATTGAAGATTATTTCAATCAAGTTCACATTGGGATACTAGATGATGAAGTCGACCCTGTGAATATTGTTAAGGCTTTAAATCCCCAGTAGCCGTTAAAGGGTAATTTTGGTGGACGTTGTTTGTTGAACAGAAGCTCATTGCACTGATTATTAACGAGATTTAAATAATATATAGTTGTAATATCTGTACTTTGGATGCAAAAAGTTGATATAAGCAGCGCTATACAGGAGTAGAAAATGAGTTACACAAGCATTCGATGTTGGAAGTGCAATCATGTTAGCTCAGCAGTTGACGCTCTAAGGTGTCCCACATGTGGAGCGCGTTACGACGGCGGCAAAGCAGACCAAAAAAGTAGTGGTGTTGGAGGTTTTGTAGTCCTCTTACTTTTAATCGTCGGTGCGGTAATGATTGCATTTAATTTCCTTAGTCAATGGCAAACATATAGTTTTCCTTTGAATTACATTGCTTTGTATTATTTTGCTTTTGTCTTCATTATTGTGACATGGTTTTTTTGGATACCAACACTATGGAATTTCGTTATGTCTTCTGGTCTGACAGATTATCCAAATTTCAATATTTTACTAGCTATCATTACAATAGTCTTTTACATAGGCCTTTCGACGGGAGCTTTGTACGCTGTATTTAAACTAATTGCAAAAGTATCTGATAGAATCGGAACGCACATAACTTACAGATTCATTCAATCTCTTCTTTTTGGACCAGCGGTATTCGCTGCACTTTGGTTGTTAGGGATATGGTTATTTACGAAATAGGGAGAATTGAGGAAAGTAGCCCTGCCATCTAGCCGTTTATCGTTAATGAAAACCTTTACCGTCCAAAACACGGTCACGGCAATTACACATGCGTTGCAAACGGGTCTGCGCTTGTTTCGCGCTGTTAAAATGGAGCACATAGCTGCGCTGGCGGCCCGGTTTTAATGCTTCAAAAACCTGTTTGTACTCAGCATCCTGGTTCAGCACCTCTTGCAACTGGGCCGGCAACTCCATAGGGAGGCGGGTTGCCCGTGCTGGACCGGCCTGTTCAGGACCAAGACGCATTGCCTCCTAGACATAGTTCTGAACAAGCGGCTTTAGCTTTTCAATGCCGGCCACGCTGGTAAATTCCAGCCGGCGGGCCAGACGGCTGTTTGGCCCCTGTTCACACAGCACACCGGCCGGGTCGCTTAATCGAGAGCCCTGAAAAAACAGCAATGCGAGCTGCTGTTTGAACGGCTGCATAATAACAATATTTTTACCATTCGCGGTATAGCAGGGTTTGGCCCATTTCAGTTCTTCCTGGAGCGGCAGTTGCAGCAGAATTTTTCTGAGGGCGCGCATTTCGACCTGCCATTGGACGGCGCGATCAAGCCAGGCGTCGATTTTGGGGTTAGCGGTCGTTTTCATATGGCGTTCTGTTTACTCCTGTTGCAATCATGGCAGCAGAAAAACAGCCGGCTAATCAGGAATCACATTCCCATAAAAAGCACATGTTCCGCATTTTCGGCTGCTCCAATCGGGATCATTGTATTGTCGAACACGATCGTTCCAAAATGACCCCGTAAGTGCTGGATGTAAAACCAGGCTGGCATTTGCTAGTATGATCGATAACAGTGCTGTCCGAAAATCAAATTTGCCGCAACAAAAAAAACAATCATCCCCGCCCAGGCATTAAATTCAGTGGTCCAAATAAACCCAAATAGAATATTCGGTCGGTTATAAATTGAATAAACAAGTCGGATGGCCGAAAATCCTGAGGT
The DNA here is from genome assembly GCA_020441005.1 of Leptospiraceae bacterium. GTDB lineage: Bacteria > Spirochaetota > Leptospiria > Leptospirales > Leptonemataceae > JAGRNA01. Next base: position 46,658 of record JAGRNA010000030.1, on the reverse strand, counting down.
AAGAGAATGCTGAACAAGCAGATTTTCATAAACAATGCCTGGCAGGCAGTAGCTCTGATTCTGCTGCCGGGTATGCTGGCATTTAGCTGTAGAGATCAGGTCCAAAGCCAAACGCGGAGGCCAAAAGTGGAAGTAGTCGTGGTTGGCGGCGGAATTGCCGGATTGAGTGCCGCAGTAAATCTCAAAAAAGAAGGCTATGATGTGCTGCTGCTGGAAAAAAATGCCTACGCTGGCGGTCGAACATTGTCCGGCAGTCACAATGGCTTTCGGTATGCCAAAGGTACAGAATATCTGGGCCAGCCAGAATCGGATTTACAGGCGCTGATTCAATACGCCGGTATTACGCTACGGGAGATTCCCTATCCAGTCGATGCGCATTGGCAGCAGGGCCAGTTCTGGTATGCGGATGACGGTATTGCCCGTATGCTGATTGAAAAATCAGACCTGAAAACCTATAATCGATTTGTGTCCACAATCCAAAAACTGGGTCGTCAGTATGTTGAAGCGCCGGACTTCCGTAAAGACAGTCCGCTAGCCAGGCTGGATACTATCAGTGCCTATGACTGGTTTCAGTCCGAGGGCTTCGATGGTATCTATATTGAAAAATATAATGTTGCCTGCCGCGGTCTTTTCGGCGCCAATATGCGCGAGATATCGGCTCTCAGTTTCATCCCCGAAATTGCGTTTGATTACGAGGATGCAAAACCAATCAAGAGTATTAAGGATGTGGAAAACAAAATCCAGCGCAAGGGATCTTATAGCTCCGACACTTACAGCTTTAGCGGCGGCATAGCCGACTTGACCGAGGCTCTGGCGAGTAAACTGGGCGCCGCAGTTCAATTCAATAGTACGGTGATCAGCATTCAACCCGAGGAGGATGAGCTGCGTGTTTTCTATACTCGCCCGAACGGTGAAAAATCCAGCGTCCTGGCGGAAAGCGTTGTACTGGCAACGCCGGCTACGGTGAGTTTGCAGCTGGCGGGTCAGCTTTTAACTAACGAAGAGCGGCAATTGATGCAGCAGATTTCGTACGCCGAGTACATTACAGTCAGTTTTTTTACCAAAGAGCCGGTCTGGGACAAGTCTTTCGACCTGTCCATCGAGGATGATTTTTTCTTTACCGATGTCTATGACGCAACATGGACGCAGCGGCACTACGATAGCAAGGTCAAAGACCGTACAGAATCGATTATGACGGTCTACATCGGTCCCAGGAGCTATCATGATTCGCTGGTCAAAATGAGCGATCAAACTGTGCTGGCCCGCACCCTGACGGATTTAAAAAAAGTCTTTGGAGCCGATATTGAGGCGAAACTGAGCGGTCATGACATCCAGCGCTTTGCAAGCGCCTATCCGGTGATGACCAAAGGAGCCTACCAGCGTTTGAGCCGTCTGAACTACCTGAATGGCGAGCGGGACAATGGCTTGTTTCTGGCCGGCGACTACCTGGTGTATCCTACTTTTGAAGCCGCCGTTGATTCGGGTGCGACAGCCGCCGATCTGGTAGATGATTGGATGCAGGCCGACTAAATCGCCAAAATCAGCTTACAGCAGTCTTTCTGATGCTGTAAAAAAATTTGATTGATTCTGTTTATTTAATCATGTTTCCAGCCGGGTCATACGTAACTTAAAGCAGGTCAGTCGGGCAAGTTGAGCGGGAGCTTTGTGCGCCCGATAGCGGGTGTCTACACCAGCGACGACCGATCATTACCATGAAATACAGCGCTTATACAATAACTGCAGGCTGTTTCGTTTGCCGCGGACTGATTCGCTACCCGCTGACCGGTTAAACCGAAAGCCGGTTTTTACTTTGCAAAATGATTTAGAATTGAAAACTGTCAGGTGCGTAGAGGTCTTGAGATGAAATTTTTTTCCCATAAAAGCAGGTATCACACAAACATTCTGATACTTGGAATTGGATTGGCCGTTTTGATTACAGCATTCAGCATTATTTATTATTTTATCCAGACCGAACGCAACATGCTGCGCAGCTATCAGGATCACGCCAATTTCGTCCAGAGTCTGGTTCAAAACGCGATGCAAAGCAAAAAAGCGGGCACCAAAAACCTGGCTGTGGATTTGGTTAGCAAATACAAGGTGCGCGAATCGATTTTGCAGAATGATCCAGCCTTGGTGGATCTGGCCGGCATCTCACGCGATTTGCGGCGGACTTCAACCTACAAAAACGTCTGGATCCAGATCATCGATCGACAGGGAAATGTCATTGCACGCAGCTGGACCGATCGGCGCGGCGATAACGTACTGGACTATCGCGATGAACTGAAGGCCTTGTATCAGGATCCGCGAGTCAGCAGCGTGATCAGTATTGGCCGCGAGGATCTGACCTTCAATTCGGTGGTTCCGGTCTTTGACGGTAAAGAGTTCATCGGCGTGTTGGAAACTCTGACCCACTTTAATTCTATTGATCGCAGCTTGCGTAAAAAAGAGGGCTTGTTTTCGGTTATTCTGGTAAATGAATCCTTCAAGAATATCATCCAATATCCGTTCACAGACAAATTTGTGGGCGACTATTATGTGGCCAATCTGGACGGCGATAACGCGCTGATGGAATTGCTGCCACCCATTTTGAATCAGATTTTTCAGGCAAGCGATTCCTATTACCTGTACCAGGATCAATGGTTCTTCAAATCAATCAATATTACAGACGATCAGGGCAAAACCCTTGGTCACTATATAATCGCCCAGCCTCAAAGCCGGGTGCCGATTGCAGACCTGGATGGCATCGATCAGTGGATCTTTCAGATCATGGGTTTTGCCTTGTTTGCGGTTCTGCTTGTGGGCTTTATACTATACAATAGCCGGGACGAATCCTTCCATTGGGATGAACAAAAGGACGGGTCTGCAGAACACCCGGAGAACGCGTAAACCTGGTGCAAACCGTACGACAGCCAGCCTGTTTTTGTATAGCAGGATGCAAAGCCTGCCAGGCTTAATCCTTGATGGCAGCCAACTGGCTGCGAACCTGAAGCAAGCGCTGCTCCAGCAAATGTAAATCAGATTGCAGCTTTGCTTCCTGATCCTTGGGAATAGGCTGCATTGAATCGCACAAAGCCGTAAGTCGTTGCTCTGCTTTTTGGTACTGCCTATATAAACGATTACCTTTCGGTGTGGACAGAATCCAGCATTTGCGCCGATCCAGTTCATCTGGACTGCGTTGTACGAAACCGTGGGTTTCCAGTTTTCGAATCAGGACGCTCAAAGTAGATTTGTCTTTTTGAATCAAACGGGCCAGGTTCTGCATGGTCAGAGTTCGTCCATTTTGCAAAGCGGCAAGAATTGCGAGGTGACTACCGGACCATTGATGGCGCAGTTCGGCTGGCAGACTGGCCTGCAATAACTGATCCCAAATCGTACTGATGCCAGTCATCAAACGAATTGTATCCACATTCATGAATGCTCCCGTTTGACCTGGGAATCAAAAGACAGGGCGGCTATCAGTCGCTGGCAAAAGCTTTCGATCCATTGAGCGCGTAATAGCGGATCGCCGCCAAGCTGGCCAATACTGGCCACTTGCAGATCGGCATAGCCGCAGGGATGGATATGGCGGAAAGTGCCTAGATTATTATCAATATTTAGCGCTAGACCATGACCGCTAAAACCGCGGCGCACATCCAGACCGATGGACAACACTTTGCGCCCGTCTGTATCGTACAAACCCGGTGCTCCGGGGCGGGTCTGTAAAGTCAGATCCCAGGTTTGCACGATGGACTGCGCCGCAATTTGCAATAACGAATCAAAGAACGGCCCCAACTGCAGTCCGCGTTTTTTGAAATCCAGATGCACATAGATCAATAGCTGCCCGGGCTCATGAGCAGTGTGATCGCCGCCGCGTCTGATTTGATGAAACTCGATCCCCTGCCGAGCCAGGCTATCTACAGCTTGTAACAAATTCTGCGCCTGCGATTGCAGACCGCTCGTAATCACCGGCTCATGCTGACAAAACAGAATCGACTCGCGGCGACGAGCGCGACTGCGTTCCAAAAAGCGCAGGTAGCGAGAATATTGCATGGGGGTGCGTTCCTGGCGTATTATGTGCACAAAGCTGTCCTGCCAAACCGGTCGTCAAACCGGTCCATTGATCCTCTCTAATCCAGTTGGAATGGAGCCAGGCAGTTGTACAGTACAATCACACTCCGAAATTGCTTCACTTTGCTAAGGAAAGCCGGGAGAATACCGATGTTTGTACAACAAAGAGATGGAAACCCTCATGAATGCGCGTTACTTTGCAATGATTCGTAAGCTGCTGCCCGGGCTGCTGCTGTTGGCCCTCCTGCCGCTGACTGCCGAAAGCCTGCCCGACAGCCTGAAAGTTCCGGAGGGAGTAAATAAAGCGGAGCTGGAGCGGGCCTACGCGGAAGCTAAAAGCAAGCAATTATTATTCCGAACAATCTACGCCAATGTGCGCCCCTCGGTCGTTAAAGTCGTGGTTGTTACCCGGCTAAAAGAATCGCCGGCCGCCAAACAGGATCCTTTTTATAATAGTCCCTTTTTTCGGCAGTACTACAACGAAGCGCCCACCAAAAGCAACAAGGCCGTGCGCAGCGCTGGAACCGGCTTCATAATCGATTCCGAGGGAACCATTATCACAAACAGTCATGTGGTTCACAACGCCTCCGAGGTGCGCATCGAATTATTTAACGGTCGCAAGGTGATGGGCAAGGTGCGTGGCATTGACAATTTAACCGATGTGGCAGTGATTAAAATTCCGGTTAGCGAGGATCTAAAGCCGGTGCCGATCGGCGATTCCGAGCAGGTCGAAGTCGGTGACGTAGCCCTGGCGGTCGGCAACCCCTATGAGCTGGACGGCACTTTTACGACCGGAATCATCTCGGGCGTCAAGCGAGCCAATCTGGATGCTTCCGGGATGAAGTTTTTACAGACCGATGCCTCCATTAATCAGGGTAACTCCGGTGGGCCGCTGATTAATATACGCGGCGAAGTGATCGGCATCAACCGTATGATTTTTTCTCCCAGCGGCGGCTCAATTGGTCTTGGTTTTGCCATACCGATCAAGGATGTGCAACCGGTAATTGCTCGCATCATCCAGACCGGCCGTTTTGATCGGCCTTTCCTGGGAGTCGAGATTGGCGCCTTGCCTCCCGAAGTCGTGTCACGCCTGGGACGACCAGGAGTTTTTGTGACGGGGGTTTTCAAGGACAGCGGCGCTCATAAGGCCGGCATCCAGCCGCGCGATATATTGCTATCAATCGATGGCAGCAACCTGCTAAGTCCGGAACAACTGTCACAGTACGTGCAAAGCCGCAAAATCGGACAATCCGTCCAGATCCAGCTCTTTCGCAAGGGTCAGGTCTACAAGGTGGCTGCAGAAATCAAGCAGTGGAATACGATCGCCCGGTAATCAAGCGGTTGCAATCCATTACACCTCGATACCCAGGATTTCGCTTGCTCTGGTAACCACCTCCTCCGGATCAAAGGGCTTTGTCATGTACATGTCCGCTCCGGCGGCCAGGCCCTTTTCCCGATCCGCCTCCTGACCCCTGGCCGTCAGTAAAATGAAATACACGGCGCTCAATTTGTGTTCCTGTTTCACCGCTGTGCAGACTTCGTAGCCGTTCAAGTGGGGCATCATCACATCGCAAAAAACCAGGTCGGGTTTCTCTTTGAGAATCAGCTCCAGCCCATCCTTGCCATTGCTGGCCGTGCTAATGGCAACGCCTTCGTCTTCTAAGTCTTCCAGGCTTTGTTCCAGTAGCATGCGAATGTGGCTTTCATCATCAATAATAATTATTTTCTTGCTCATGATCGGGGATCCTCTCCATTTTACATCCTGTACTTAATTTTGTAGACTGGTGTCTTTTGTTCCTTGCCTTCAAAAGGACTTCTTCACCGAGCAAAGCAAAGCGAGTACTGTTTGCCACATGCCCCTGGATCGCCCGAGTAACCAGGATTTCACCGCCGCCGGACCGATCAGCCAAACGAACAGGGATAGTGTGCCTATCAGGATTTTGCAGCTTTTTTTATCCGGCTGGTTTTCACTTTTCTTGATTAGACGTCAATTTTCTGCGGAATCATTGCCCAATAACAGAAAGTAGAGGTTTTCCATCCCATTTTCAAACCGGAACGTTTGAATTAAATCGTGTTTTTGCGAAAAAAGGGCGTCAACGATGACCATGTCCGGTTGATTGCTACGAATGCTTTCCAGGGCCTGTTTGGGATCCAACGCTCCGCTAACATGATAACCACGCGCTTTGAGAACGTCCACCAGTGTTTTAACAGTTGCTTCATTTTCGTCCATCACCAGCAACTGCTTTTGCGAGGGCCCTTTGGAAATCAAAACCTCGACCTCCTTGATTACCCCTTGCATATCACCTGATTTGGTGATATACTTGTCCACTCCGATTTTCAGGCCACGCTCTTGATCTTCAATGACAGAATGCATCAAAATGGGAATATCCATTGTATTGGGGTCATTCTTGATTATGGCCGCCACATCGTAGCCGTTCATTCTGGGCATCATGATGTCCAGAATAATTAAATCGACGGACTCCTTTTTAAGGATCTGGATGGCCTCAATTCCATTTTCGGCCTCTAGCACCTTATAGTTCTTATCGCTCAACTCCTGACAAAGGAGCTGGCGTATTCCGGGATCGTCATCTGTTATTAAAATGGTTTTGCTAATACCGTCACTTGTTTGAGCGTCCAATTCCAGGCGTTGATTCAGGTTTTGGATTAGCGAATCCAGGTTGATAGACTGGATGTTTTTGTTTTCTATATGTCGATCCTGGATCGGTAGTACAAAGCTGAATGTGCTACCAAGACCCGCTTCACCAGTAACCCAGATCTGACCACCATGATGCTCGACGATTTGCTTGCAAATTGGCAGGCCCAGACCGGTACCCTGCGGTTTATCGGTCAAGGTGTCACCCACTTGCTGAAATTTATCGAAAACCCGAGCCTGATCGGTTTTGCTGATACCGAGGCCCGTATCGATGACATTGACCTGCACCTGACTTTCACCAGTTAGCAGCGCCTGAATCGTAATCGATCCCTCGTCGGTAAACTTGACGGCGTTCGAAATGAGATTAATGAGCACCTGCATCAATCGGTCATGATCCCCAATAACAGCCGGAATGCCGGCCTGGATATCAATCCTGAGTTCCACCAACTTGTTGTTAAATAGCGCGCTGGTAGCGCTGACCGATCGTTCAATCACGCTCTGAATCGGCAGGGCTTGCATATTCCATTCTGTTTTGCCGGCTTCCATTTTAGAAATATCCAGCACAGTGTTAATCAGATTGGTTAGTCGTTCGCCCTCAGAAACAATGATGGCAGTGTTTTCGCTAACCTGTTTGGCTGCCCGGGCGACTTTCTTTTCCTGCAGGTTCAACTGCGGCTCGATCACATCGCTGAATTTTTTCTGGATGATCCTGGCAAAACCCAGCACGGAAGTGAGAGGGGTACGCAACTCGTGCGAAACATTGGAGATGAAGTCGGTTTTCATGCGATCGACTTCTTTTTCTCGCGTAATATCGCGAATCACAGTCACCGTGCCCAGGCATTCCAGCTCGTCGGACTGCGCATCATCCGTAGTCAATATACACGCGGCAGTGGCCAGACCAATCCGATTGCCGGGTAATTCAACTTCATTGGTCATAATTTCATGATTGCGCATGGTTTGGCGCAGCAATATGGCTACATTGGCATCCAGCTTTTCTGAGACAGCCCCACGCAGCGTTTCTTTGGAATCCAGCTCGTATATCCGCACCAGCGCCGGATTCATGCGCAGAATGCGCCCATCCTCATCACTTACCAGAAGACCATCAGCCATGTTATCAATGATGGCAGTCAGGTGCGCGAGAGTTTCCTTCAATTCACGCGTGCGAGTCTCGACCAGGTCTTCCAGTTGATTGGTGAGTTTCAACAATTCCTGATTGGCCGAGTCCCGGCTGGCCACGAAATAAAGCATCAAACCAACGACGATGGAAGAAATAACCACTATATTGGTCACAAAGAAAATGGTTACTACATTGGGCGGCGCCTGGATGGCGATTGATCGCACAAAAGGATCCATGTAGCCAGAAAGAATCGCTAATACCACATAGGAAACCAGCCAGCCGGTTGCCTGACGAATACTCTGAAACGTCAACGAGCCTAGTAAGGCCAGTAAGGACCACAGCATCATTGCCCCGGTCACAGCGAACCCCCCCAGGCTCCATTGAAAAAAATAAGGCAGCAATAGACTAATTAAGACCTGAATGAAGCGCACTGTGGCAAAATGCTTGCGCAGGTAAAAATAAGTCAGATTCAGAATTGTGATCAGCGTGTAGCCATAGGGAATGCTGCCCTGCCAATACAATCCATAGGAGAAGGATATGGTACCCCACATCAGCCCGCCCATGCTCATCAGCACAGCCATGGTAATCAAAAAACGCTTGTGTAGCTGAGCTTCTGTACTATCGCCAGGCAGATTGCCTATGCGGGTCAATGAGTCGATGAGTTTGAGCATACGATTTCTGCAATTACCGGGCATTCCGGTCACCGGTTGTTTGAGCCGGAACTGCTTCGCCAGATTGAGACTGGATTGCGAATGATTGTGATTTATCCGGAGCATAAAAGCTCAAAAAAACCACCATTCCAGCGTACAAACCCAACAGGAAAACAATTGGCACCATTGTTTTCCACGAGGAACCGTTTTGGGGTGCAACAGCGGAGTTTTGCAGAGACTGAGCCACATCCCAATTAGTTGCGCTTCCGGGTAAGGAAAACGATTCTTGTTCTTTGTGGACCAAATGCGCGTACGGGATAGTAAGCCACTCTAGATTCAAATCTGGTTCGATGCCTGAATGACCGGGAGTCAAACCACTGATCTTGCCGTAGTAGCGGGCAATTTGCTCATTAACCGGTTTTAAAACGAAGGCATTGCTAATACTGATTCTGGAGCGTGCTTTCAGGCCGCGGCTCCTTTGCCACAAAGCCAATTGGAGCCAGGCTTCGGCAGCGTGCGGATTGAAACTTAGAGCCGCCAGCATTGATTCACAGGCTGCGTTACGCATGCCGGTTTTATCCTGGGCACGCGCAAGGTGCATGTAACTATAAAAGTTGCCCTTGTGGTTGCCATGAAATCGTTCCAGGCTATCACGAGCAAAATCGAAATGCTCTAACCGGAAATGGGTCAATCCCAGCACATACTCCCTGAACGCAGAGTCACCGGATTGGTCTTCTAGCAATGCCAAAGCAGCGGTATAATTTTGCCGGTAATACTGTTCAAGTGCTTTTTGCATTTCAATTCAGATAGGGGTTTCGAATACCCTGGTCGTTAGTCGATTGCCGGGACTGCTCTTTGTTGTCTTTTTTTTGATTAATTGTTATATCCAGTTCATTCAAAAGCAGTCCATAGATGGCATATTTAAACGGATAGGTAACGATAAATAGCAAGAAGAAAAACTGAAAAGTAAGTTCTGCTATCAACACCAATGCGAAGCGTCGCATTTGACGATGCCTGGTTATTGCAAAGGACTGCCGTATAGCATCTCCTGCTGCATGCTGTCTTTCAATCACCAAAGCGTAGCTTACAAAAAAGCGGGACTGAACATATTGAGCGACCAGCCAGGCCGGGGCCAGTAATGCCAGAGCCATCGGCCATTGCGCTAAAAGTATTTTATAAAGCACCTCTAATTGCTCCTGGCTGAACTCCGTCTGGCCCTGAAATTGCTCCGGCGTCCAACCCGCCGCATCTATAAAAGTAACGCTTATAGCAGTAAAAGGCAGAATATAGATAAAAAATTCGATCAGAGCTTGCGTAAATGACAGGCCCAAAACTCGCCAAACAACTGCGTAACCCGCTTTTAGACTCTGGATTTGAAAGCGTTGCTGCAAGACGGCCAATGCGGCCGAGTACAAACCAGCATAAAATGGTGCCAAAACAATGAAATCCAGCAAAACTATGCCGGTCCCTACCACCGGTAAAAGCAGATTGACACCCAATTTGACAATCATACTGACCATGAAAACCGTTTGGGTAAACAACAACCAAAAGCGAAATTCGCTACGAACAGACTGGATGGCTGCTCGTAAGAACTCGGCAATATCGGGTACGCTGGCACTGGCATTCATTGGAATTACAATGAGCCACAAGAAGAACAGGCTTTCAAGTCAAAACTATTGACAAAAACGACTGGTAAAGCCCCTTGGGTTCAGGCGGGCATTATGTCAGATATTACAATCCAAAAAGCGGAAAAAGGTAGCGTGAGTGTGCTGGTCGTGAGTGGCAAACTGGATGCCAAAACTGCTCCACAGTTAAGCAATGAATTGCAAAGTCTGCTAGCTGGTGGACATAAAAAGATCGTTTGCGAGATGAAAGGAGTCAGCTACATCGCCTCTGCCGGTGTGGGCACACTGAAGGCTGCCCTTGTAGAAGCGCGCAAAGGCGGGGGTGATGTGCGTCTAGCTGCCCTTACGAACGAGGTGCAGGACGTCTTTGATGTGCTCGGTTTTAGCAAGCTATTTACAATCTCCGGTGATTTGAACACTGCCCTGGCTGATTTTTAGAGCAGCTTTGATCCAGCCGTTTTCAAACAGATCAGCAAGGCGCTTGACTCAATTTGCAACATCAAAAAAACCAGGGAACACGTCCGCTGGTTGGCGGTTCTCTCTATTGGCAGTGCAAGCCACGCATCGGCTTTCCAATCGCTACCAAAAACTTTTTCTTTTTAACCTTTCCACCGCTTGCGAAAGTCGAATAAGGGGCGGCTGAATTCTATTTGTCTTTATATATGCACTTGATTATCCAAAATAATATGACCGAGCTGGATCGAGTGCGAGATGCCTTGACAAATGCTCTGCAGGGTCACTGTGATCGACTGGAGATCAATCGCATTATTCTGGCCGTGGATGAAGCGCTGAGCAATATTCTGGAACATGCTTATCCGCCGGAATCCTGTGAAACGGTAGAGATGAGCGTAGAACTGGCCGATGCCCGCATAACAGTCATGTTAAAAGACAGAGGTAACTTTTTTGATCCAACACAAATGACACCGGTCAACACAGCGGAAGAAGCGCGTAACAATCATGATGGCGGGCTGGGGGTTTTCTTATTCACTACCTTAATGGAAGTCAGTCACCAGGCCCGACCAAACGGCGGCAATATTTTGACAATGTCAAGACAACTGTCTCCCTGTGATTGAGTTGAACTTTCGAGCCCGGGCTGGAGAAACAGCTATCCTGTAATTCCTGTGCTCCACTGTTCCCTTTGTCAAATTATCAGGCACATGCGGTGTAGTTTGTGGTCTGCAAAATCTATGGATCTAATCAAAACAGATTTATTAGTGCCTGAAAAACTGTTTAGCAGGCCTTTATAGTCCGGATTGGGCAGGTTTTTTATTGAGTTCACACCTTTCCTTTGGACTTTTTACTTTTGCAGGGGGGGTTTCATGAAACACTGCAGGCGAAGTCGCTTGTTGCCAGCGACTATACTCCAGTTCCAGCAAGACAACGAATAGATGGCACATTGCCAGACCATAGGCAAAACCGATATGCCGGAATTCCTCCCAGAGTTCCGGGTTGGGTTTGAAGTTCCGCACTTGTAGATCCAGACCCTGGTCCTGGTATTTCTGCTTCCATTGGCGATTGGTCGGGTCGATGTTGTAGAGTGTCAACTGTCGACCGTAGGTTATGATCAGGTACTCAAAGTACCTCCCAATACCCTGAAAATCTCGCACACGGTCCTGGAAGTAGTCCATCAAGTGCATTGGTATCAGCAGGGTACTGGATGTAACTGATCGAGTTGCTATTTTGGCGGCTGGAAATGAGTTTAGAATCAACACATAAGTAATAGGTTATTGATTTGTCAGTTGTTGCGTATTCCTGCGCGATTTTTTGGGCCGATTCATCTGTAACAAAAAAATGTAAGCAGAACCGTGGCAGATTTCAGCTGTTTTTTTGTTAAATACCAGTTTTTAACAAAAACAGGAAGATTTCGGGAGCTCACATGCCAGATGGCGCACAGAATTTTTAGGGATCTAACCAGCGGGCCTGCTTGATTCTCCAAGGATAAGCGACAGGTACTGCTTGACTGAAAACCAGCTGACTTCGTTCTGTTCGCTATGGCAGTAGAAACCGGATCTGAGTATGATGTGATTGTCATTGGTAGTGGAATTGGCGGTTTGGCTGCTGCTTCTTTCCTGGCTCGTTTGCAGAACAAAAGGGTGTTGGTCCTGGAACGTCATTTCAAGATTGGCGGATTTACACATATTTTTAAACGCAAACAAAAATACCTTTGGGATGTTGGCATTCATTACATTGGGAATGTGGGGGAGGGCCAAATGATGCGCGGCATTTTTGATGCCCTGACCCAAAGCCAGGTCAAATGGCAGCAGATGCCGCATATCTTTGAAAAGTTTGTTTACCCGGAATTTACATTTGATGTGCCCTCTAACGAAGAAGAATATATCAAAGCCCTGCAAGAGCGTTTTCCAGATGAGGCGCGGGCAATCTCGAATTATTTCCGTGATATAAAAAGCACTGCCAACTGGTTTGCACGCCACATAACCATGAAGGCGATGCCAAGGGGAATCTCTGCGGTTGCTCATCTTCTGGAACTGTACGGTAAGGGCAGTGCCCTGATGAAAACAGCAGATTATATGGATCAAAATTTTCGCGATCCGAATCTAAAGGCAATTTTGTGTTCCCAATGGGGCGATTATGGTCTACCGCCCACGAAAAGCGCATTTGTAATGCACTCGCTGGTCGCCAGCCATTACCTGGAAGGCGGCTGGTATCCGGTGGGTGGTTCGGGCACGATTGCAGCCAGCATAGTTCCTCAGCTGGAAAGCCGTGGCGGTGCAGCCTTGGTTGACCACACTGTAGACCGGATTCTGGTCGAAAACGGCAAAGCTGTTGGTGTGCAGTGCCGCTATGTAACCGGTGACCGTGAGCAGGCCAAAGAGTACCGGGCACCGGTGATTATCTCCAATGCAGGTGCCTTGAATACCTACCTGCACTTGCTGCCGCCCGATTATCCGCTGCCCTTTCGGGATCAATTGAAGCCAGAGCTGAACAGTATCAGTTGTGTGACTCTTTATTTGGGTCTAAACAAGGATCCCCGCAGCCTGGGCTTTCAGGGTGAGAATCACTGGATTTTCAGCAGTACCAATCATGATCAAAACTTTGCCAATCGAGCCGAGCTTTTGGAAGGCAAGCCGGGCGGTGCCTTTTTATCTTTTCCTTCTCTCAAAGATGACGAATCGGAAGGCCATACTGCTGAAATTATCGCCTTTTGCGACTATGAACCCTTTCGCAAATGGGCAGACAAACCCTGGATGAAGCGCGGGGCTGACTATCTGGAGTTGAAGAGCAAAATAGCTGCGACCCTGCTGGATTATATAGAGCAGCACTACCCGGGTTTCAAGGCAATGGTAGAATACCAGGAATTATCAACACCGCTCAGCAATAGTCACTTTGCCAATCATGTTGATGGGTCGATTTATGGTCTGGCAACCAGTCCGGAACGTTTCAATGCGGATTGGCTGGGGATCAATACCCCGATTGATAATCTGTTTCTGGCGGGAGCTGATGCATCTTCACCGGGAGTTTCTGGAGCATTAATGGGCGGTATCAGCTGTGCAGCCCGGGTAATGGGAATGAGCGGCTTTATGAAGTTTTTTCGCCAGTTGGAACCGATGGCCAAGGGTGAGCTATGATGTGAAATGTCATTTTTGCAACTTGCTCACGGCAGCTGTCTGGTATGATATTTCGCACAAAAAAACCCTTAAAAAGCGCATAAAATCAGTACTAATACGTAGAATACTGCGAAATCGTCCCGATTGCTGTATTTACTTGCATATGATTCAATCCAAGACACTAGACTTGATCGTTTTTTGGTCCCGAATGGGACATTGGAGCAGTTATGTTCATTTCGCGCGGTAAAAGTTGTAATCGATGTGAAAAAAGAGGCGGATGTGCCTTCGATCATATGGATCCGGATTCTGTTGAAGTTCTTTCACAGAAAAAAAGAACCCTGACTTTCTCACGCGGCGAAACCGTTTTTCATCTTGGTGACAGTGCTGGCTTCTTTTATTGCATTAACGATGGCAAGGTGCAACTGTACCGCTCCAGCCCCTACCGGGAACAGAGCTTTGCCATTCTGGGCAAAGGTGACTGGCTCGGGCATCGGGATGTGATTGCAGGCGGCGAGTACCGCCATAACGCACGCTGTCTAACCAAGACAACGGTTTGCAAGTTTCCGGCTGATGAGCTGTTGAACCACATGGAAAAAAGCCCCCGCTTTGCCAGTCAGGTGGCTCACAATTTAGCGCATTCCTGGATTGAATCGGAGCATCAAAGCTATAATCTGGGGGCTCGCAAGGTTATGGAGCGTCTGGCAGATTTTCTGTTGTCCTTGCAGGGCGAAAACAATGGTATCGATGCCGCTAACCAGGAAATTGATCTCAATTTGACCCGCGAGATGTTGGCAACCTTGATGGGCACTACAACCGAGTCGGTAATCCGCACCTTGTCGGATTTCAAGGCCCGCGGCTGGATAAAGATGGACAAGGGTCGTGTTTGCTTTATCAATGCCAAGGAATTGGGCAAACTGGTCGAAGAGGCCTGACGACCCGGTCCTGGTAGGGTACCTTGCACGGCAGAAAAGCAAACATTACCAGAATACTTTCTGTAGCCGCCAGGCTGTATCTGATTCCGGCGACCCTGGTCTTTGTATTCGCAATCATTTTACTAGCGCTTGGAATCAAGGCCCTGATCCATGCAGAGCAACCGGCTGCGGCACTGCAACAAACTATAGCCGGTGCCATGCTGTTGCTTATCAGTCTAGTATTTGCAAGCGTCTGGTATATTCAAAAAACGCGATTTATCCTGTTCTACTTCGGCATTAGTGGTACGCTGGTAAGTATCAGCTACATGGTTGCAGCCTTTTTATCGCTGCAACAGCTTAATCACCCGGCAATCGAATTTGTGATCCTGTTCGGTATTGCCTGCTTTGGTCTTTATTATCTGCTTTTGGCTCTTAACCCGCAGGTCAGAGCCTTTGTTCGTGAACGTCACATGAACATCCAGTGAATGTAACGTATGCAGATCTATACTAAAAGCGGCGATCAAGGCGAAACGTCCCTGGCAAACGGACAGCGTGTTTCCAAGCATAACTGGCAGGTCGCCTTGTATGGTGAATGCGATGAATTGAATTCATCAATCGGATTAGGTGTCGCCTTGCTTTCGAACACCAATGGAGCCATTGCGCCGGAATTAAAGGCCGTGCAGTCCCTGTTATTTGAAGTCGCATCCGAACTGGCAGGGTTCAAGCCTCATCAAGAGCAAGGCGCCCTGCGTAAAGAGGATCTGGAGTTTTTAGAATCAGCAATTGATCGTATGCAATCCGATCTGCCAGAACTGCGCTCCTTCATACTGCCAGGCGGCACACCCGCCGCAGCAGCTCTACATACCAGCCGTACGATCTGCCGGCGCCTGGAACGGCAACTGGTAGCCGCGCATGCAGCGCCCGAATCAGCGCAAATTGTAAATGCTGCCATGCTGGTATATTTTAACCGCTTATCGGATTATCTGTTTGTGACCGCCCGCTATGCGAATTATCTGGCCAACAAAACCGATGTGCCCTGGTGCAGCCGCCTGGATTTCAAAAAGACCTGAGATCCAGGTCCGGACAAATCCGGCCTTATCCGTAATTATTGAATTGACCCTGATTTTACGGACCGGTATATTTGTCCTGGAATCACCTGGAATTCTGCATTTGGAAGGAAAGAAGCATTGCATACAAGCCAAAAATCCAGGGTGATCATACGAAGGGCAAGTAGCCGCCTTGTGCTCCTGACAGCCATAGTATTGCTATTCAGCCAGTGCGCTGTGCTGTCGAAGGACAACCGCTACTTGACTGCCGCACTGGATGAAGATCAAGTTCCAGAATCTCAAACCATGCGTACCCTGTTTTACCCCCTGGCAGTTCCGACGGGATTGGTGGCGATGTTAATCGACGGCATCCTGATCCACCCGCTAGTGAGTCTGCCCAGAGCAGCAGATGATGCCACGTTTGTGTTTACCGAGATCGATTACATGGGAGTTCTCGAAATCATAGCTTTTCCCATGCGATTAATCACATATCCGGTAGTCCTGGCAGGTGACTGGATTTTTCGAATTACGGTGCCGGTGGATCTATAACATGAAAAAGGTATTGATCCTGATATTTGCCGTTTTGATTTCAGCGCCCGGATTTGGATGCGCTGTAACCGACGTGAATCATTTATCCACAACAAACTACGTGGACCGACATCTTACACCTGATAATCAGGCCGGTCAATGGCTGCTGACCCCGGTCTATATTCCCGTGGCCGTCGTTACTCTGATTATTGACAATTTCATCATAGCACCGGTTGTGAGTTTGCCTTCTACTATTGTTGATATGCAGGAGTTTTGGGACGCCGACCTGGATGGATATTACGCCAATGCCGGTTTTTTGCCATTTCGGATTGTTCTGACTCCTGTTTTCTTTGTCCTGGACTGGGCCGGCCGGACCATATTTGCCGCAGATCCCGAAGATGATGCCTGGTGGGCATGGCCGCAGTGGGGCTATCAATGGCAGCGTGATCAGCAGGGTCGCCTGATTGGACCACCGTCTGTATTGGAAATGGAAGACAAGGAGCAGGCAGAGCCGCCGGCCGATGAGGCAGAACCTGATGTCGATGATGCCAGGAATGATGCAGTCTACTCTCCGAGCATGTACCGCCCGGGTATGAGACTCCTGTTAGTCTGCCGGCGAATTGAGCGTCTTTCAGAGCAGGAGTTTTCACTTCATGCGTAATAACAGAAGAAAACGGTTTGCGGCCGGGCTACGCGGCTGGGCAGCGATGATGGTGCTGCTGTTCCTCGTTACGCAATGCGGATTTATTCGCAGTGCGCGGGTTTCAGGAGATTATGTGGAGGCGATGGCTCCGGAATCAGCCGAAGAATGCCTTGTTACCTGGCCTTTTCATGCAGTCATGCTACCAATAACAGCGATAATTGATCAAGTTATCCATACCTTCGAGATTATTCCTGAAGCCGGCCGGGATGCTAAGGACTATTTCTTTTTGCGCGGTAACGGCAATAATATCATGCTGGAACGGGCAGTTTTCATTCCCAAAACTGTTGCGACGCCGTTAATCTTTGTGCTGTCATACATTACCCGCTGGTTGGTTCCCATTGATGAGGATACTACACCTTTTCAGCAGGGAGATGAATTTGATGAAACAGATTCTGATTCCTGAGCGGTACTCATCAGATTTTACTGATCCAATTGAGTTTCCTGGACCGTGATTAGAAAAAATACCGGGTTCGAAAGGCTTGCCTGCTTCATCATTGCATCATTCAGTACCGGTAGCGGTCCTGGATCGTCAGGATTTATCAACTATTGAATCTGCATTGTAAATGACCGGTTTTCCATTGTTAGCAGTTATAGTGAAATCCATGTCTCACTTGTGCAAAACAGGGTAGAGGCCAATCCGGCGGGTCGATGTTTAACTCTCAAGGCATCGGGCGCAAGATTTCAATGATCCGGATGGCGGCTACCCGGCAATTAGAAAGCTAGAGAATAGGCGGTTGCATGTGACGGAGGCCGTTCATACCATGTTGTGCCTGGTCCTCATCTGTTTGTGAGTTGACTTGCTCTTGATCCCGGCGCCGCTGGCGTTGGCTTAATTCAGTACTGACCGTGCTGCATAGCTCTGAAAGCTGGTGGCCCAGGTACAAGATGCGGTCATGCTTCTCGTCGGCTTCCATAGTTCATAGTATCGGAAAATTTGGCCCTGCGGCCGACAAGGGTTTTTACACTTTCCGCTGTTAAGAAACGGTCTTAAAAATCAGCACAAAACGACATAATCCGGCTTTATTCGAGTCCGCTCAGTCAATTTGATTTCATTAGTAGTTGACCGTAAAGAGCGACAGCCTTTCCTTTCTCTATGGAAAAGGAATCGCTCTATCACCTTGTTCGTGATACTGTCGCTACATACGCAGAACGTCCGGTCTATTGGGTGAAGCCGGATGGTAAAAGCTTCGGTGCTATATCCTTTTTTAACTGGCGTGCCGACATGAAACGCTTCTCGGCATTCCTGTTGTACAAACTGGGTATCAAGCATGGCGAAGCGGTGGGACTGCTGAGTGACAACCGCTACGAGTGGAATTTAATCTGCATGGGGATTGATACGATCGGTGCCGTGGATGTGCCGCGTGGCTGCGACGCTACTCCGGACGATATCCGTTATATTTTGAATCATACCGAATGCAGCACTGTTGTTGTTGAACATGAAAAAATGCTGAAAGTCCTGCTCAGTATTTTGCCTGATTTGCCGCATATCAAGCATATCATTTCGATCACTGGTGCGGATAAGCACAAGAAACTGGAGGATAACCGCAAGGCTTTAGGAGACATTCAGCTGCATTTCTTTATCGATATTCTGGGCGAAGGGGAAGAGCTCCTGGATCAGCATGGTGAAGAACTGCTCAAAAAACGGGGTGAAGCCATCAAGCCCCACGATCTGGCGACAATTATCTATACTTCTGGCACAACCGGGGCTCCGAAAGGAGTCATGCTGGAGCATCGCTGTTTTTGCTGGGAAGTATCGCAGGTACAGCAAACAGTGCCCATTAATGAGCGTGACCGGGTGGTTGTCTTCCTGCCTCCCTGGCACATTGCGGAACGCGTTCTAGAGGTAACATTGGTAGCTTGCGGGGCTAGCATGGCTCCTTCAAATATTATCAGTCTGGCCAGTGATTTGAAGACAATTCAACCGACAATGCTGCTTTCCGTGCCGCGGGTCTGGGAGGGATTATACAACAAAGTCCTCGATGGTGTTCGCAAACAACCGGAGAACAAGCAAAAGATATTCAATTTTGCCATCAACACCGCAATGACCTACACTGATCTGGTCGACACACTGCTAAACCGCATTGCTCAGACCAAGGATGAATCGCCGCGGGATCGTTTGACTCGCAAGTTGATAGCCGCAGCCCTGCTGCCAGTGTTCGTAATCCTGAACTTTCCAGCCCAGTTGATATTAAAGAAAGTCCGCGAGGTGCTCGGGGGCCGCATCCGCTTTGCTGTTTCCGGTGCGGGTGCAATACCGGAGAAGGTGGCGCGCTTTTTTCGGGCCTCTCGAATAGCCATTATGGATGTCTATGGCATGACCGAAACTACGGCCGCATCTGTTGCTGCTGAGCTGCCCTGGCCCAAGCGCAATGCCGTGGGCCGGCCACTGCCCGGTGTGCAAATTCAGATCCGGGATGATAGCGGCAAGGTGATTACCAAACCGGGCGTGAAGGGTGTTTTATGGCACAAGGGTCCGCACATTATGCGCGGGTATTATAAAGAACCGGAAAAAACAGCGCAGGTACTCCAGGATGGCTGGCTTAACTCGGGTGATATATTTGTCTGGACCTACACAGGTGAACTGGCCTTCGCAGGCCGGGCCAAGGATACGATTGTACTAGCGGGCGGTGAAAATGTGGAGCCGGAACCGATTGAAATGAAGCTTAAAGAGCATGATGCAGTCGCTCAGGCAGTTGTTGTCGGGCAGGATCGAAAGACTCTGGCAGCCTTGATCGTGCCTAACTGGGACTCTGTGGCTGAAAAGCTGCAGGCGGATGGTATAAGTGCACCGGATGATAAATGGAAGTGGAACGATACTCCGGAAATCCATAAATATTTTCAACAAATTGTCAAAACCAGCATCTCCAATACTACCGGTTTTAAAGCCTTTGAAAAACTAAGCGGTTTTTATCTGTTGGGCAAGGAACTGGAAAAAGGCGTCGAAATGACCGAAACCATGAAAGTGAAACGCAACGTGGTTTTTGAAAAGTTTGAAAAAGAAATCAACAGCCTGTACCGCGATTAAGCGAGACAAACTTTGAACTGGTCCGATTTTCGCGCCCTCGATTATTCCGGCATACCCAGTCCGGTGCATGTTATTGATGAAGTTCAGCTAAGACACAACCTGTCGATTATCAAGGAACTCCAGGACCAGACCGGCGTTCATATCCTGATCGCACTCAAGGCTTTTGCGCAATACAGCGTATTCAGTCAAATTCGGCCCTATGTACTGGGTGCCACAGCCAGTTCCCTGAACGAAGCCAAATTGGCCCATGAATACATGGGCGGCGAACTGCATTTATGCGCCCCGGCCTGGCCGCCGGAAGATTTTAGTGAACTTTTGGAGATTGCAGATCATATTGTTTTTAATTCAGTCCGGCAGCTGCGACAGTTCGAAGGGCAAGTGCGTCAATCCGGCCGCCATGTATCCATGGGTTTACGAATCAATCCCGAGCACAGTGAAGGGGCAACGGCGATCTATGATCCCTGTGCCCCGAATTCGCGCCTTGGCGTGCGCATGGTAGACCTCGAACAGGCCGAGAAAGAAGGCTGGCTGCCATCCATTGATGGACTGCACTTTCACACCTTATGCGAGCAGATGTGCCCCCCCCTGGAGCGGACTTTAGAAACGGTTGAGCACAATTTCATGAATTGGCTGGAACGTGTGCAGTGGATCAATTTCGGCGGCGGCCATTTGCTGACCGCTCCAGCATATGAACGCCAAAAATTAATTGATCTCTTGCTGGATTTTCGTGAAAGGCATCCGCATCTGAAAGTTTATATGGAACCCGGCGAGGCATTTGTCATTCAAACCGGGGTTTTGAAAGCGAGGGTGCTGGATATTGTCAGTGCCGATACTCCGGTCGCAGTGCTGGATGTATCCGCTGCGGCTCATATGCCGGATGTGCTGGAGATGCCCTACCGGCCGGCGGTGCTCGATGCGGCAGATCCCGGCGAAAAGCCGCACACCTATCGACTAGCCGGATTGACCTGTCTGGCCGGGGACGTGATCGGCGATTACTCCTTTGATCGGGAGCTGGAAATCAACGAGTCCATTTTTTTGCTTGATATGTCGCACTATACAATGGTAAAAAATACCAACTTTAATGGCGTGCGTACTCCGGCCATCGCTGTCGCTAACCTGGAACGCAAATCGATCCAGCTGATTAAAAGTTTTAACTACGCCGATTATAAAAGCCGTTTGTCCTGATTTACGCTGGACTGCATGGCTCTGGTGCATGAGAGCTTGACGCCGATGTATGTAAGAATTTGGTTAGATTGCAGAATTTGACCCATGGCAGCTAACCTGGGCCGCTCAAATTCGTCAAAAAAATCAAAGCTGATTTGACACTGAATCCGTCATAAACAGCGTGTTTGCAGGTATTGGTTAATGCTATCAAAAAAGTTATTCTCTCTGTTTACTATATCTATCATTCTGGTGGGAGCAGGTGCCGGCGGCTCCAGCGCCTGGTCATCAACAGATTCTCCCCTGGATCAAATCTATCGGGATGCAGCCGGGCAGTACAGTTCCCCCGCTGATGAGCTGGCTTTACTACGCCGGCTTTCACTACAGATCCGCGGACTGCCGCCGTCGATTGCTGAAATAAAGGAGTTTGAAGCTGCTGAATCGGCAGATAAACTGCGATATTTTGCAATTCGATATCTAAGGGACCCCGCTTACGCCCAATACTGGGCTACCCGGTTTGGATCCACCCTGCGCGAGCAAACACGTCAGCGCGGCGTAAAAGAAGGCAGCTTTTACAAGTATCTGAGCGATTCACTGCACCAGAACAAGTCGTATAAAACAATGGTATCAGAAATGCTGCTCAGCAGCGGCTCCTCGGCGAAAAATGGCGCAGTCGGTTTTATCCTGCGCGATGAGGCCGATCCGCTGCAAGTCGCTGAATATGTGGGCCGGGTTTTCTATGGTTCGCGCCTGGCCTGCGCACGCTGTCATGATCACCCCTTCCGTCGGGACTTCACCCGTCGGGATTACTATGGCTTTGCCGCTTTTTTTAGTCAGTTGTATGTGCAAAAAAATCTGGATTCGGATGGCATTCCGCGCCACCGCATGGAGGATCTGTCAACTGCTGAGCGCAAACGTATCGAGCAAGAACAGCAGGAATGGCGACAGAACGTCTGGAATAAAATGAGTAAGGCCCAGCGCGATCAGTATATGAAAAAGCATAAACTGCAGTACATGGAGCTAAAATATGAGCCTGCTCTGGAGTTGCGTTTTCCGCACACCGATGATCAGCCCGGCGGCGACCTGGTCAAGCTTAAGTACCCGGATGGCAGCCGTGCTTTGGTACGTGATGGTGAAGACCGGCGCGAAGCCTTCGTGGACTGGCTGACCGATGCGGAGAATGACCGCTTCCGCAAGGTACTGATCAACCGGATCTGGACAGCCTATATGGGCTGGAGTTTCTTTACTCCCTTCGACGACTGGAATCCGGATACAAAACTCAGGCATCCAGAGATTCTGAATCACCTCGACAAATACTTCCTGGAGCATGATTACCGCATCAAGGATTTGGTACTGTATATTGTCAGCTCGAAGGCCTGGCAGCGCCGCGCAGCCACTCCAGATGATCAAAACGGCGAATCAGCGGACCAGTTTTTCCAGCCCTACCGTATGGATCCCTCCCAGCTATTCAATAGTCTGGTGGTTGGCAGCGGCAGTGCGCCGGTTAAACACATCTGGGAGAGGGCCGCCAAAGTAAGTCCTGAGGGGACTCTCAATTTATCCGGGGTGGGATCGCCTTTGCAACCCAAAGATCAGCCGAAGGATCTTGGCAATGCCTGTCAGGCACCGCGGCCCCTGCACTCCAATACCTTTCTGGCTTTGTTCGGCGATGGTAGTCGTATGGATGTTGATGATGACAATACGGCGCCCACAATCGACCAGGTGCTGGCGTTATACAATGGCCGGGTAACAGGGCAGGTAATTGATCAGTTCCGGCAAAAAGACAACTGGCTAATGAAAGAGTACGATCAGCATCAGGATATTATGAAAAGTATGGATACGTTATATGTCGGTCTTTTGGGCCGGCACATGCAGGCAGACGAAAAGGCCCTGCTCCAGCGCATGACTAAAAGCACCTATGGCAAAAGGGACCGAAAATTCAATATTAAAGTTATCCAGAATTTAACCTGGAGTTTGATTAACAGCCACGAATTTATACATGTATACTGAAGCGGCCAATTCAGAATAACCACAGGAAATTAGCTTATGTTTACAAACCGCAAAAATACTCACAGCGCCAGAATAGACCGGGCATCTTTTTTGAAGCGCATGGCAGTCGGCACCGGAACTGCAGCCGGGCTTTTTGGCGGCGGTAGCTGGCTGAAGCAGTTAGCTGCCCGGGAGCAGACAGATGTGAAAATCGATTCACCGGTCAAATCGGTAATATTTATTAATATGGCCGGCGGAATGAGCCATGTAGATACCTTTGATCCCAAGCCCGGTAATGGTAAATTTCGCTCCATCCGGGCCAGTAACGGAGCCCAGGTAAGCGAGGTGATGCCGCGTTTGGCTGCGCAAATGAAGCATGTTAACCTGGTGCGCAGCCTGCATTCGCAGGAGGGCAGTCATGAAAGGGGGGCCTACCTGATTCATACCGGCCATAAACCAAATGCCGCATTTCAGGATATCCCCAGCTTTGGCGCAGTAATTGCTATGGCACATGATATGCACAAACCGGCCGACGCAACCTACTTTCCAGCTCATATTACATTGGGCGGTAAGGGAGCGCAGATCGGTAAAGGCGGATTTTTAGGTGTTCAATATGATTCATTTCATATCGGCAACCTGGATCGACCACTCAGCAATCTGGAGCCGCATTGGTACTTTAAAGACGATAGTGACTTTATGCGCGGCGAAATGCTGAATCTGGTAAACACGAATTTCAAGAAACGGGTCGCTTCCAGTCAAATTCAAACCTGGGAGCAAATGCACCGCTCCGCTCGAGAGTTTATGAATTCTCCCAGGCTGAAGGTCTTTAATCTGGATCAAGAAAGTGCAAAGAACAAGGCCCGTTACGGCAGCCAAAAGTACTCCAAAGCCATGTTAATGCTGAAACGGCTGGCCGAGATCGAGGTTCCATTTATGGAACTCACAATTGGGGGCTGGGATACCCACAATAATAACTTTGATCAGATTCGCAAGAATTGGGCTGAAATCGATCAGCCTCTGGCCGCGCTAGTGGAGGAGTTGGCCGGATCGGGTCTGTTGAAACAAACAATGATTGTAATCAATTCCGAGTTTGGCCGTACAGTAGAAGTAAATGCTGACCGTGACGGCCGCGATCATCATCCGCGTGCCTGGACGGCGCTGATTGCTGGCGGTAATCTGCCTCGCGGGGTAGTCTACGGTGCGACCGATCAAAAAGCGTTCAAACCCGAGAAAGATCCAGTCACCGTTGAACAATTTATCTCTACAATCTATAAATCAGCCGGCATTGATCCGCGCAAAACCCTGTATACAGCTCTCGGGCGGCCCTTTACTCTAATTGATAACCCGAACAGCATCCCCGGCTTTATTTGAACCGGACTGCCTTGCTTAAGTGGCTGCCCGCCGACAAGCATGATTTAGAGCGGGTGGAAGCGCTGGTGCGACTGGGATATCCGGCAGTAGAGAGCATATTATATGAACTATACGAATGCGTCCAGGATATCAATTGGCCGATCGCCCGTGTTGTTGCCCCGTTTTTGGTGTCGATCGGCTTTGCGGCTGAAAAAGAAGTCCGTGAAATCTTTCGCGGCGCTGATTCCGTTTGGAAGTATTGGGTGATCCAGGCAGTGATCGCGAATATGCCGCCCGCTGAAGGCCGAAAGTTTATTTCTTTATGGCGCTCCTGCAAAAAGCAGGAGCGCTCGCACAGGATGTGCGGGGCGGCCAAATGGCCGCAAAAAACGTGCGCCGGAAAAGACCATGGAGGGTTTTGCAGGCGCGCCCTTTATTAAAGGAACTACAGGCGAATCTGAAATCCCAGGACCGGCAGGAGGAAGTTGATCTGGAAATCCAGGCAACCCTGGCAGCTCTTAAGGGCGGATCATCGGGCTTTGAACCGGCGGCAAGGAACGCACCGGTCCTATAAACAAGCGGGAGCATCTGCATTCATCACAACAAAGCTGCTTACTTGATTACGCTGCCAGCGGGTCAGGATAAGGAGTTTCCCGGCCACACTAAAAAAATCTGGCCGGTGGAATTTACGCGGCGGTGTCTGATTGAACCAGATAGCGCCGTGTCTGGACTGCGACTGGCGGCCAGATTACTTTCGTTGGTGATTTTTAGCCAGGTGCCGCACCAAAGCCCAGCACATAAGCAGCAAAATCACAGTCATCGGCAGAGCGGTGGTGATCGACGCGGTTTGCAGTGCTTTCAACCCGCCGGCGTACAACAAAACTGCTGCCACAGCCCCCTCTAACAATGCCCAAAAAATGCGCTGGGCTACCGGTGGATTGTGATGACCGCCGGAAGTGATGATGTCAATGACCAGTGATCCGGAATCAGATGAAGTGATGAAATAGCTGGCTACCACCAGGGTTCCAGCAAAAGCAGTCAGTCTTGCCATGGGCAGTTGTTCCAGCATAGCGTACAAAGCGGCTGGAACATTGTTCTGGACCAGTTCACTCAGATTTGTCTGCATATAAAGTTCCATGTACAGGGCAGTGTTGCCGAATACAGTCAGCCAAAAGAAAGTCAACAGAGTTGGCGCCAAAAGTACGCCGCCAATGAACTCCCGGATAGTACGGCCCTTCGAAATGCGGGCTACAAAAATACCGACAAATGGCGCCCAGGAAATCCACCAGGCCCAATAAAACAAGGTCCAATTCTGCTGCCACTGCGAGTCTCTCTGATAGGCCGCGTTCCAGAAAGTCATTGTGATCAGGTTTTGCAGATAATCGCCTGTATTTTGCACAAACGATTTCAGGATAAAAAGAGTATCAGGGCTAAAGAAAAATACAAAACCCAGGAGCATTGTCCCCAATACGATATTAAAATTACTCAACCAGCGGATTCCTTTGTCCACACCGGATACAACGGAGATTGTAGCAATCAGGGTGATTCCGGCAATTAGCAGGTAGAGCGTAGCTTCTCTGGTTACATCGGCGCCTTCGGCCGGTGCACCAGCTAATCCCGAATAGACCAATCCCGAGTGCACCTGTTGCACACCCAGCCCCAGTGAAGTGGCAATGCCGAAGAGGGTGCCAAAAACAGCAAAGGTATCAATCAGGTCGCCCAGCCGGCCGTGCACTTTGTCACCCAGGAGCGGGTAAAAGGCGGATCGGATAGAAAGGGGCATATTCTCGCGATGAGCGAAATAGGCCAGACTGAGACCCATTACGATGTAGATGGCCCACGCATGCAATCCCCAGTGAAAAAAGGATATCTCCATGGCTGATCGGGCCGCTGCGATTGTTTTGCCCGTTCCCATTGGCGGATCCTCGTAGTGCAGTAAAGGCTCAGCAACACTATAAAAAACCAGTCCTATCCCCATACCGGCACTGAAGAGCATTGCAAACCAGGAAAACAGGCCAAATTCCGGGCCTTGATCAGGAGCTCCCAGGCGGATATGCCCGTAGGGTGAAAAGAAAAGCCAGATGACAAAAAAGAGGAAAAAGCCAACTGCCAGGATATAAAACCAGCCCAGATAGTTAGCAATAAAGTCT
Source organism: Leptospiraceae bacterium (assembly GCA_020441005.1). Lineage (GTDB taxonomy): Bacteria > Spirochaetota > Leptospiria > Leptospirales > Leptonemataceae > JAGRNA01. The sequence goes on along the minus strand of JAGRNA010000030.1, from coordinate 20,137 downwards.
TGAATGATGGATGCCTGCCGTCCGGCTTCTCCGGGGAAAAAGAGACCAGCCAGTACGAATATCAGAATCAGGCCGGCAGAAGAAAAGAAGACATAAGGGTTTAGATAGTAGCCTCTACCTTTGAGTATAAATTGCTTGTTGGAATCGATTCGTTTACTCCTTTTCTACCGGCACGCATTCGCAGGGCACCTGCTGCTTGCGAATACCACTGACAGTGTTCTTCGTTTTACTATTAGCCGTACCCTTGACCCTTTCACGGGATACAAGCACCATCCTGCAATCGCTTTCGCTGCCGCTGAATACATAACCCAGTTTATAGTCAGTTCCCGCTTCGCTGATACTATAGGTCAGCACATCTGATTGGCCCTTTAGCATATTTTTAAGAATGGCTTCCAGGCCGTTCGTAGCGACAGTAGCCTTTAGTTGATAGTCCTGAGCCAAATCCGATGCAATTTGCCTTGCAATTGCCTGTTGACAGCTTTCATTAGTGTAATTACGAACAGCTGCTGTCGACATCTTCTCACAAGCAGCGGCAGTCAGCAAAATGACAGCCAGCATAACGCTGCGCAGGAAAACAACATAGTAAACATTATTGTATAAAAATTGGCGCACTGGATTTCTCATTTATTAAACTTCAGGCAGGCAATGTGTTGTAAAGGCCTTTTTTATTGCAATTGGATTTGGGTATGCGGTTTGCTTTGGTCATTCGCGCATTCATAATTGATTGCAGCTGTTTCATTTCCCGATCGATCAATAGCTTTCAGGACCACCTGGAATGTTTTCTCACCACGGGGTATTAAAATGGACTGTAAATATCTGCGCCACATGGTATCGCCTGGTCTTTTATATACAATTTTGTCAATACCAGCCAGGTCATCACTCGCTTCCAGTACCAGATGCCCCTCGATGGGACAGAATTTTAATTCGTTGTATCTTCTATACTGAGACAGAATTTGTAATATCGGCGCCGTATCGTCCGAAATCAGACGCAAGTCAACAGAACGGGAACGATTCAGGGTATTATCCATGGCCCAGGCCGTGTATTGCATTACTCCATTACGCTCCACTGCCATACTCTGATTCGGAGTGACAATCTGTTCCCCGCTACCCCGATTCAAATACACAGTTTTTATGCCAGACAGGTCATCTGTCGCGGCCAGCATAATCCTGGTGGCTTTCTTCACGTACCAGATGCCATCCTTGAAATTGGCGCTTTCATCCAACTCGAAGGCCAGTTGCGGCGGTTGACGATCCAGGATCATTTGAAACAGATGACTGGCTTCCCGATTGCCGGCCAGGTCTTCGGCAAAGTATTCAATCTGATTCAGACCGCTTTGTTGCAAGCTGATTGGTTCGCGATATTGCGTTATTTTACCGTTATTCAAGCGAAATAAAATTCGGGAAACGCCAGTGCCATGGTCCTGACTAGTCAGTGTAAATTGCTGCCATTCATTCGTGAAGGGCACACTTGTAGAATCGCTTTTATAAATCACCGCCCGACTGCTTCTTTCCATGCTATCTGTGCTGCCGGTTGCCGGGTTTTGCTCCTGAGCAAACGATGGCCAGAGCGGCAATGCGGCTGCACTAATCGTCAGGATTATCTTTTTTGCCAAATCACGTTTGTTAAGCGCCATAAGTTCATTGACATTTCCAGGGCAAGCCTGTCAAGCATAGCCTGTATGGAAACAAAGGACCCGCCATCTGACTCTCATAGTGACCAACTGGTGCTCGCTTCCAGCTCTCCGCGGCGCCAGGATCTTTTGCGGCAAATTGGACTCTCCTTTTTGGTTCTGCCGGTACCCGTCGACGAAAGCATCAGCGATCAGGATCCACAACAAATTGTCATCCAGCTATCAGAGCGCAAGGCTAGAGCGGCCGGCCAAATGCTTGCAAAAATTCTGGCGGCCGATGGTCGCCCGGTCCACATACCCGGCAGACCCGAAAGTTATCAACTCCGGCTGACCGAAGCTGCGCGCTGGATTCTAGTTGCTTGCGATACGATTGTCAGCCTGAATGGATTGATGCTAGGCAAACCAGGCAATCGCGCCGAAGCCCAACGGATGCTGCAACAGTTGTCTGGTGCTGAACATGCGGTCTATTCAGGATTATGTCTCCTTGAAATGCAATCAAACGGAAGTGTTAAACTGAATACGGGCTTTAGTCGCACGCAGGTCCGTTTTGCCGATCTATCCAGGAGTGAAATCGAGGCCTGGCTGGACTGTAACACCTGGCAGGACAAGGCCGGTGGCTGGGCCATTCAGGAAATGGCTTTGTCCTTTGTCGCTGAAATACATGGCGATTATTCGAATATCGTTGGACTGCCGGTGCCCCTGCTACGAAAAATGCTTTGGAAGATAAACGCCTGGCCGTATGCTGGTCATGGTTTTTAAAACGCAGGTATGCAATTCCGTAATGTACAATTTTTCAGGCAGCTAATCCTTGTCGGTGTTGTCATCGCTGGCGCAGGTTGTGTGAACCAGAATAACTTGAGCATTCCAGAGGGGGAATGGGAATTTCGCAAAGGCTTTGAACAATCCTGGTTGCAGGAAAAAAAGCCATCCGATAGCTGGACGGCGATTCAGTTTCCGATCAGTTTACCAAAAAATGACAAGTTTCAGGAATTTGCATCCTATGAGGGCTGGGTAACCTTTCGTAAAAAACTCGATCCTCAGTTTGTTGCTCGGCTGGTGCAAAACGGCAGCGCCAGTTTTGTCAGTGGCCACATTTCGGATGTTTCCTATTTTTATATCAACCAGACCCGCTTCGGCCAACTAGGCCGCGCTGAACCGTACCAAAGCGGTTCTTATAGTAATCTAATCGCCGATATACCCGTTCAGGCTTTTCAAAAAGGTGATAACTATCTTTATATAGCCATTTATCGAAAACTGGATCGCCCTATTCGCTTCAAGGATCGATTCATTCGACTGGGGATCAGCCGGGATGTTTATACCGAATTCTATCGAGGCGAAATGCTGCAGGCCGCGTTGTTACTGCTGTATTTTAGCGTTGGTTTGTATCATTTGCTTTTATTTGCCAGAAGGCGTCAGGAAACGTATAATCTATTTTTTGGCCTCTTTGGCATCGTCATTTCGCTCTATTGGTCTTTTCGCATGCACTCCCGGGATGTACTATGGGGTGATCTTGTGTCGCTGCGTCATAGCACAGAATTCTCATTACTGTATATGATCGGGCCGACCATGATGGCCTTTATTAGTGATTTCTTCTATCGGCGGGTGGATCTGTTTACCAGGGCTTATGCGGCTATCTGGGGCCTGTTGGTGATCATAACCTGGCTGGTGCCCTTTGGCTGGAAGCAGTTCATTCTGACGTCATGGCAATTACATGCTCCTGTCATTCTGATTTACATTATTCTGCGCGTTGTGTACGCCGCCTGGAAATTGAGAAGTCAGGATGCGCTGCTGCTTTTGGTCGGGATTCTAATGCTTTTTGGCGCAGCCGGTCATGACATCTGGGCTTCGATTAAAGAAATGGATGCGGTGCATTATGCCAGTTTTGCCTTTCCGGCTTTCATCCTGGGCATTGCTGCAATCCTTGCAAATCGCTTTGTGCGCGTGCATAGCCAGGTTGAAGAACTAAATCGCAATCTGGAAAAAAAGGTCCAGCAACGGACGCTCAAGCTGCAGAACACCCTCAATGAGGTGCAAGTGCTTAAAGAGCAGCAGGATGGCGATTATTTTCTGACTTCCCTTTTAATCAGACCACTAACCGGCAGTTATTCCGAGAGCGAAAACTGTTCCATCGAAATGTTTATGCGCCAGAAAAAGCAGTTTCGCTTTCGCAAATGGGAATCCGAAATCGGCGGCGATTTGTGCGCAGCCCATTCGATTATCCTGCACGGTCGCCGTTACACGGCAGTGATTAATGGCGACGCGATGGGCAAGTCGATTCAGGGCGCGGGCGGCGCGTTAGTGCTCGGAACTGTATTCAAGTCAGTGATTGCCCGCACGCAAATGTCCCAGGAAGCCATGCAACGCTATCCGGAACGCTGGCTGCGGGAGTGCTTTATCGAGCTGCAAAATGTATTTGAATCCTTTGACGGCAGCATGTTGATTTCGGCTGTGATTGGACTCGTCGATGATGAAAATGGATACTTTTATTTTATCAACGCCGAACATCCGTGGGTAGTCTTGTACCGCGACAATGAAGCGCGCTTTATCGAGGACCAGAATTATCTGTATAAAATCGGCACCTCTGGCTTACAGGGCAAATTGATTGTGAAGACATGGCACATGCAGCCGCGCGATATTTTGATTATGGGCTCCGATGGTCGCGATGATATTGTATTAGGAGAAGATGAAAACGGTTATCGGGTCATTAATGAAGATGAGACCCTGTTTCTGCGCATGGTCGAGCAAGCCAATAGTCAGCTAGAACAGATCATGCAACTGACCCTGAAACAAGGCACTCTAAGCGATGATTTTACCCTGCTACGAATAGCATGGCAGGAGGATGCTCCTTTACTAATGAATCAAACCAATCAGGATCAGGTTGCTCAAAAAGAGCGCCTCGCAGATTTGCTGCGCCAACAGGAATATCGTAGCATCATTACCGAAGCCACAGACTCACCAGGCAAGCTACCGCCCGAGGCCGTAAAGGTTTTAGGGCAGGCCTATTTTGGGCTGCGTCAATACAAACCCGCTGCGGAAGCCTTGTTCAGTTATTCCATTGAACATCCCTGGGATCTGGACGGATTGTACAAAACCAGTTACTACGCCCGATTAGCCCACGACCTGGAAACCGCGATTGATTTTGGCATACGCGTCAAGATGCGTGATCCAGATCATGTTCACAATTTAATCAATCTGGCAGATTGCTGGCGGCAAAAGGGCAATCCTGATCGAGCCTTAAAGCTGCTCAATCAAGCCCTGCAGGTGGATGCCACGAATAAATCTGCCTTAAAACTAAAAAATCTTTTAGAACGTGTTCCCGAACAGGACTGACGCTTGATGAAGTCGCACACTTGCATACTGGCCGTTCTAGTTTATCTTGCCCCCGCTGTTTGGGGTGCCCTGGCTGCTATACCAATTGAAACCGGCATCAGCTATTCGATTGGAGATCGACAGACAGATCGTTTCAGCCGGGGTATGCATAAATTTCGATCCTCAACGGATCCTTTTGATCTCAGTTATGTCAATGTTGACCCCTTTGCCTCCATGAATGCGGCCGAGTTTTTTTTACAGGCTGCCGTATTTGACAGTGATCAGCATTTTATGGGCATCACATTTGGCGAATATCAAATCCCGGATATGCCCCTGGTGGAGGTCCGCAGCGATCTGGTAACCACCTATACAAACTGGTCTTTTCAATTCAGCTGGTTCCTGTTTCATTATCAATACCAGGGCCATTTCGCTGGCCGCTGGAACCGCAAGCTGCAACTGGAATGGGATGGCGGGGCCGGTTTTGGTTACCTGACGAATCCCCGCTGGAAGGTCCAGGGCTATAGTCGATCCAATGTGCAGCTATTGAATTATAACATCAATCAAAGCGGCGATCTGGGCAATATTTTGCGGCTACAAGCCGGACTACGGCGTCGGATCTGGGATAATGTCTATGTGCGCGCCGGCGGTAGAGTCAGTTATATCTATGTGGGTCGCTGGAACGGACAAATCAATAATGCCGACGGCACCTTCTATTATGCCGCGGATGGCAGTCTGATGCCGCTATCCTCTTTTGGTCTTTTAGCTGTTGAGAGTGTTACCCGCTTTCAAAATAATCCGCTTTTAAGTTCTACGTTGATTAAATCCAGGGCCCACCATAGCTCCGGTGTGCTCGAAATGGATTTCTCGCTGCTGTACCGCTTTTAGGTGTTCTATGCTTCTGGCCGTATGTTCCAGTCCAGTTCGGCAGTGGACTTGATTTCCTTTTGGTATTCAGCGGCTTTTTTCAGAGCCAGTGCTGGAATGTCAGCAGCCACCAGGTTACGATGCAGGATTTGAATTCCAATGGCATGGTTCATGACCGCATCGAGTTGAACCCTGGCAGCCGGAGCCGTTGCGGGATTTACGTAGTTCTGCCACAGTTTTTCGATGTGTTCTTGTTGCAGTATACCGGCATCAGCAATGGAATCGCCGCTTAAAAAATCTTCCTTGAGAGCCTGGAGAGCCTTGAGCTTGCCCGGATCTGTGTGGGCCGGGGGCGCCATAAACGGGAACTTTTCCCGATTGTACAGGACTTCCGGCAAAAGGCCGCGCATGGCTTCCCGTAATACATATTTTTCTTTTTTACCTTTGATTCTCAGATGCGGCGGAATATGGACTGCCGCCTCGGCCAGGTGATGATCCAAAAAGGGAGGCCGGGCTTCCATGGAATTGGCCATGTCCACCCGGTCACCGCCCCAGGTCAATATTTGACCCTCCAGCTGGGTTTTGATCCAGACATACTGGGCCCGATCCAGGGGATGGCGGTTTTCCAATTGGCTCTTGTCCAGAGCGGCTGCGATACCGGCACCCGGATCATAGCCTTTCAATTCTGCGGCCAGGTCACCGGCCAAAAGAGCCGGTACATGCTGGGCGCTGGCCAGCCAGGGCTGTAGACAGGCCGGTGTGAAACCGCAAATTTGATTCAGGGCTGTATTGCTGACATCATTTTCAGCCAGCATGGATCCGCTCACCAGGGCATTGGATTGGCGCAGCAGGCGCTCCCACTCACTGCGTTCACTTGGGGTGACCCCCTCCATGCCATGTCGAAACATATCAATTCGAAAGGCGGGATAGCCGGCAAAGAGTTCGTCCGAACCCTCGCCGGTTAACACCACTTTGTACCCGCTTTGATTTACATGCCGGCTCATTAAAAGTTTGGCAACTGCCAGGGTATTATAAATGGTTCGCTCGGTGTACCAATGGGTTTCAACGAAGTGATTGTACAGATGGCCGGCATCCAGCATCAACAGGTCCTGCTCGGCCCTGGTGGCCTCGGCCATTTGGCGGGCGATGGGACTCTCGTCATATTGACTGTCATCAAAACCGATTGTGAAAGCTCTGACTGGATCCTGACGGTGAGCGGCGGACAGCCCGAGGATCGAGCAAGAGTCAATGCCACCAGATAGATAACAACCAACCGGAACATCCGCAATCAGCCGCAGCTGAATAGCTTCCAGCAGTTTTTCACGGACTTGCTCGATGTAGAATTCTTCACTATTGGTGCGGGTTTCGGAGTCAGGATCGGGAAAGTCCAGGTCCCAATAGCAGCGTTCCTGGATGCGCAGTCCGCCGTTCATTCGCTGGATTTCGAGTATATGACCCGGTTTGACCTGTTTGACACCGGCATAGGGCGTTGTGCCGGGTACAATGGTCTGCATTAATTGGTGGTAAATACCCTGGGAATCAAATGCGCGGCGGACCTCCGGGTGGGCATAGATTACCTTGATCTCTGAACCGAAGACCACTCCATTCGCCGTCTCTGTCCAATAGAGCGGTTTGATCCCAAAACGATCACGCACCAGCCAGGTTGTATCACGCAGTTTATCGTACAGGGCAAAGGCGAATTCACCGCGTAAATGCGGCAGCATCCGATCCAGCCCGTAACGTTCGTACAAGTGCATTACAATTTCGGTATCACTTTTGGTGCGAAAGCGGGCACCCTGGGCAGTCAGATCAGAGCGAATGCGTTGAAAATCATAGAATTCGCCATTGTGAGCCAGTAGCAGTCCCGCGTCGCGGGCAATGAACGGCTGCTGGGCGCTCTCGGCCAGATCGATTATGGATAGTCGGGCATGGCTCATGCCTACTCCGTTAAGACTGGCGTAACCAATTCCATCCGGGCCGCGATGATGCTGCAGTGCAGCCATGGCAGTCAGGGTGCGGCTATCAACCGGTCGTTTTTGATCTTTATAAATGATTCCGGCAATTCCACACATAATTAGTTTTCTCCTGATAACCGGTCTGCTTCGGGCAGGCCAGTTTAGTTTGCTGACAGTGTTTGCAGCGCCGCGTAATTGCGGATTGTTTTGATCGTTTCGGCAGTGTTCATCACCCGGGCATAGCGGTCTTTGAGTACCGTGATCGTATAGTCCTGCAGCTCCTGGGTTACAGTCGTGCAGGCATCTTCTATCAAAGTAACAAAAAATCCGCGGTCACAGGCATCACGCACTGATGTGGAAACACATTCATTGGTGTAAACACCGGTTATATACAAAAACTCAATTTTCATATTTTTAAGTATATAGTCCAGGTTTGTAGCATTGAAAACGCCGCTGGCTGTTTTATTGACAATGATTTCATTTTCCAGAGGCGCTACTATTTCGATAAACTCGGCTTCCTTTGATCCAGGTGCGGCATGCAGACCGAGCCGCTTGTGGCCTTCACTGCGGTCGCGTCCGTCAGCAGTCAGCGATTGAATGCGAACATGAATAACCTCTAATTTCTGGCTGCGAAATTCATCCTGCAGTCGTCGGACATTGGGAAAGACCGTCTCGTGGAGGCTGTTGAAATAGTATTCTTCCGCCTCGGGTGGAACTCCGGAATGCTGGCCGGCGGCGAATACGCCGTAACCGGGAGCGGCATCCAGATACTGCATATCTATGCACAAAAGGGCAGCGTTACGGTGCTGCAACGCCAGGGTTCGATCCGGATGGTGAGTCACCGAATCATGGTAATCCTGTTTCAGGGGATCAATATTGATAAATTCCGGATTAAGTTCGGTCATCAGGTTTCCTCTGCGAGTTGAATCAGTGTTTCCAATAATACATTGGTTCCGGCAGCAATGTCTTCCCAGTGCGACCACTCCGCGGCGGAATGGCTGCGTCCGCCAATGGAGGGAATCATGATCATGCCGACCGGTGCGATACTGGCGATGGTCTGCGCGTCGTGGGCCGCTCCGCTAGGCATTTTACAAGCCGGTAGACCGGAACGTGTTACGATGGACTCGACAGCTTCCACAATGTGGCTGCTGCATTCCACCGGCTTGATTTCACTGAGTATGTCAAATTCAAACATCAAACCACGGCGGCGGGCAATGGCTGACAGTGTGCGTCGGATGGCGTCTGCAAGGTTATCCAGCCCGGACTGGCTAGTATCGCGCACATCCAGACTAAATAGCGTGGTGCCGGGCACGCTATTGGCATTACCAGGCGATAAGCTGACCTTGCCGATTGTCGCCACACTGTGCTCTCCGCCATGTTCTTCCAGGATCCGGTTTATTTCACCACAGAATTCGGCTAGTCCGCTAAAAGAGTCATGCCGCAGATGCATTGGTGTTGTTCCGGCGTGATTGGTTTCCCCGATCAACCGCACGTTCCATTTGAAAAGCCCGGTGATCGCTTCGACGATGCCGATCTGTTGCTGGTTGCTATCCAGTACCGGTCCCTGCTCAATGTGCAGCTCGACAAATGAATGCATACTTTCCGGTGTGCGCCGGGCTGCCAGCGCATCCATAGCATTCAGGCCGACGGACTGCATAGCATCCATGATGGAGATACCGTCCAGATCAATACTTTCCCGGATGCGTTTGGGCGATAGCAAGCCAGCCATGGCCAGCGATCCAAACATGCCGCCGAAGCGTCCTTCTTCATCACTAAAGGCGACTGCTTCCAGGGGGTGCCGGGTTTGCAGATCCCTTTCCTTGATTACCCGCAGACATTCCAGCACAGCCACCACACCCAGGGCGCCGTCCAAATGACCGCCGGCCGGAACCGTATCCAGATGCGAACCGCTGACTACGGCCGCCCGATCGCGGTTCGATGCGGATTCCAGACGGGCGATAACATTACCCGCAGTATCCATGCGGGCCGGAATTGACAGAGCCTTAAACTTGTTTATCAACCATTGCCGGCCCTGCATATCGGCAGGGCTAAAACCGCGGCGGTCAATGCCTTCACCGTCACTAGATTGCCCGATAGCGGATAGTTCCAGCAGGTCGCCTTTCAGGCGCTCGAAATCTATTTGATACTTTTGACTCATGGAGGAACTCAACAATTTAGCGGACCGGTGCGATTGGCGCATCTGTCACCCGGCTGACCCGCTGGGTTATGCAGGTTAAGAGCGCCATCCGAATGAAAACCGCTCCACGGGCCTGGGCAAAGTACCAATTGTGAGCAGTAATGTCCAGGCTGGTATCTAGTTCCACACCGCGCGCGAGGGGATGCAGGATAATCGCATCCGGCTTGAGTCTGGATTCGCTACCCAATTTAATGTCACCGGTCAAACGTTCATAGCTTTCGCCTACCCAGGCGATGGAATTGATATACACTACATCCAGAGTTGGCAGAACAGATTGCAAAGCGGAAACAACACTGATTTGCAGGCCGCTGCGTTGCAACTCGGCGGCCTGGTCGGCAGCTAAAACATCCTTGTCCGGATTGATCACAATCACTTCAATCTGCTCGCTGAAATGAGTCAGGCATAATAAAAAACTGCGCAGCGTCCGCATGCGCGAGGGTGCGCCAATAATGCCAATGCGGATCCGTTCTGCCCCTTCGGGCGTGCAGCATAGCTCCGGTTTCCATTTCAAAAGCGCGTACATATCAGCCAATGCCTGAGTTGGATGTTCATCAATGCCATTGCCGGCATTGACAATCGGTATCCGCAGCCTCTCCGTCATTTTGTAAACAGACTCGTCCTCGGAATCGCGCAAGACGACCACATCGCCATAGTTGGAAAACATTTCGGCTACATCCTGCAGGCTTTCCCCCTTGGCAATGCCGGTGGTGTTTGCATCAGTGATGGACATGACATCGCCGCCCAGGCGATGCCAGGCGCTTTCAAACGAAAGCCGGGTGCGGGTGCTGGGCTCATAAAATGCCGTAATCAGAATTTTGCCAGACAGGGGTTTGATATACAGGCGGCTTGTTTCGTACGCCGCTGCCAGGCGGACCAGCTGAATAATCTGCTCGCGGGTAAACTGACGCGCACTGACGATATGGTGACGGGCCAGGGAAAGCAGGGGCGTAACATCTTCCGCAATACTGTCCAGTAGTTTGCGTGGACGCTCCATTCCGGCCACACCGTCAGAGGAATCAACCGGCTGTTTGAGTACATCAGGCAGATCATTAAACATAATTCGTTACCATATTTTTTTTCCGATCCAGTCCTTTACCAGCAGAATGAACAAGAGACCAATGCCAACCGCACAGGCAGCCAGAGCACCGTAGATTAGCAGACTCAGTATGGCAACTGGAGCGATCATCAATTGTCCTCCTTGAGGCGCTGCCATTCAAAATCAGCCGGCCACAGCCAGCTGCTGATCAAAACGATCAACATAGAAACAAAAGCGCCGGTCAAGGCGGCGGTATACCAGCCGGTAGCAAAGTAGCTATACAAACCTGCCAGGCTGCCGGCAATCATGGCAATACTGACCCCGGTGCTATTCGTGCGCTGCCAGTACAATCCTGCTGCTATGGGCCAGATCGTACTGGCAACCAGCGAACCGCTGAGTAGTAAAACCTCGCCCAGCGTTTTCATTTTCAAGAGACACAAAAGCCAGGTAACAATCCCGATCAAAACAGTTATCCAGGCTGCGGCGGATCGCAGTGTGGCCGGGCTGGCATCGGGCCTCATGTGTTTGTGATAAATATCTTCGGTAACCAGATCACTGGTGGCAGCTAGTAGGGAATCCAGACTACTGGCCAATGCTGAAAACACGACAATAAACACCATAATGGATCCGCCGGTGCCCATAATATTGGCGGCGACCAGCGGACCGGCCATATCCGGCCGGGGGATGTAGATATTCAGGGCTGGAATGGCAAGAGCGACAAAGCCGGCTGCAATCGGAACAGGAATCCAGAGCAAACCGGCAGTCAGATACGCCTTGAATCCGATGCCCTCACCGAAGGCAAAGGCCCGGCTCCACCAGACATTCGAATGAAAGATCTCTCCCATACCGAATAAAAGATTGTTGAATAAAAACATAATCGCGGCGGGGAATAAAAGATTTAACAATTCGGGCCGCTTTTGCAGTAAAGCCTCGTGCATGATTTCAATGCTGGCGTGGGTCAGGGTAAAATAACCCAGCAAGACAATTCCAATCAGGATTACAAAAGTCTGAATCAGATCCGTGCCAATGACAGCTTTCAGACCGCCCAGCAGGGTGTAGAGAACGCAAATTGCGAGGATTGTACTCATCCCGATCGGATAAGACAGACCGCTCAATGCTTCGATCAAAAGACCGCCGGCCATCCCCAGACTGACCAGCCAGGCAAGGGCATACAATCCCGATATGCCCAAAAAAATCCGCCATGCAAGGCTGCCATAGCGCAGCCGCATAAAATCCCCGCTGGTCCAGGCGTGCGGCATTAAAGTCCGGATACGCCGGGCCATGGGAGCAAACAATAACAGTCCAACGGAACCGAAACTGTAACCGACCATGCCCCATACTCCCATTTGGAGTGCAAATTGAGGCGCGACCATGGTTGTATTCGAGGTAACCCAGGTTGCCATGGCTGTGGCAGTGGCCATGGCCAGACCGACTTTGCGGCCGGCGAGCATATAGTCATCCAGATCCTTGTTTTGGCGGCCCAGATACCAGCCGAATACAATCCAAAGCAGACTAAACGCTCCTAAAATAATCAGGGCTGTTTCGGTAGAAATAAAGGGAGTCATGCTGTTCGGTCTCCCCGGCCGATTAAAAGCAGAGTACCAATGAATACGAATAAACCGATGCCAAAATAGCTGAATGCAGTCCAGAGCGGATAGTGTTCTACCTGGACCGTCAGTTGTTGTCCGACGGCCTGCTTTGCTGTACCCGGTTCAGAGTACAACTGATACACATACTGGCCCGCAGGTTGCCCGGAAATAAAGAGCGTTGTATTGCTGCCTTTGTAGATCAGCCTTTGGGGCCCGGGCTGTAATTGATACAAGGCCAGTGTCTGCCCTTCGCATTCAGCTGTATTAGCCTGCCATTGCAGTTGAAAATAGCCATTGCGGCTTTCAATCGTGTCACTTTCAAGCATCCATTGGCAAGCCGCGCCTTCCATTTCTGTTTGGGCGCCGAGAGCAAGCGGCACCAATAATGCAAACAGCGCAAGCAACCGGAATGCGGATTGCAACCCTGGCACGGTTGGAGCACTAGCGCGGGCTTCGTCAAAGCGTCTGGTTTGCGGCTGGCACAGCAGGGTTCTGCCTGGTTGATCGATCTTGAAAGAAAAAATAGTTTTGCTCCTATTCGCTGCCTGCGACAGTCGCGATGCGGTCCACAGTGGAAATAAATATACGCCCATCTCCCGAATGATCTGTACTGGCATTCGTCTGGATAATACGGATGACTTCATCTACTCGGCTGTCTTCAATGTACATGATCATTAACAGGCGCGGCCGGGTTTCGATGGAATACTCGGTACCGCTGACTACTTCCTGGTAAGGGTCCTGGCTAAATTCTTCAACCTGCAACAGACGTTGCACACCAAAGCCTGATTCGGCCAGCGCCTGCCGCAGAGCCTCCACTGTAAATGGCTTGATATAAGCTTCCAGGCGCTTCATTGAATTAAGCAACCGTGCTGTTGCAAAAAACAGGCCGGCCTGTATCCAGGCAAAGCCTCCGTTCCTATAGTGCAAGAAATTTTTTAGAAAAAGTGCATATAAGAAATATTTTTTATAATTTTTTATTACTATTTACGCTTTCTAAACTGGTAATGTTACATATTTAGCCCAATTGCCTCGTTTGTACGCTTTTTAAGGTACGATGCTGTTATTGACCGGGAAATTGAATTCCGATCTTGATCAAGCCGCGCTGGAAAGCATCGATTGTAGACAGATCATCAAAGCTCGAGCAGCGCTTTTTTTGACCGGCGATAATTTGATCACGGATAATGTTATTTTCAATTATCGAATGCATCAGAGCGGCAATACGCGGATGATCCTTGCGAGTGAATGTAACTCCGCAGTCTCCCAGAGTTTCGGGCACAACTGCGGCCCGGTACGCCAGGACCGGCAAATTCAGATGCATGCTTTCCACCAGGGGCACAAAAAAACCTTCGTGCTCGCTCATGCTTAAAAACAGGTGCGAATTTTCATAATAGCGTCGCAACTGACTCGCACTAACCATTCCTGTAAATAGCACATGGGAATGAATACCCAAAGCCCGACTCAGATTAACCAGCTCGGCTGTGTATCCTTTCATTCCAGGGTGAAAATCGCCGACAATGCACAAACGCGATTCAGGTTTTATCTTTTGGTAATAATAAAAAGTCTTTAGCAAATCCTGATGACGCTTATTGGGGAAGATGCGGCCTACAAACAGGATATTACGCCGGCCATCATTTAAAAATTCAAGCGCCGGCAAAGCATCCTCTTTTGCATCGTGCTTCTGCTTCAGACGCGATTGTAACGGCACCGGTAAAATAGCAATATCCCGAAAGCCGAGGCTTTCCAGGTCGCGGGCGTTGAACCGGGAAGCAGCCAGATTTAATTCGAACAGGTTATGATATTTTGCGAGCAGCTCGCGGGTCTTTTGCAACCGGTCAGCGATTTTGCGATTATAAGGCGCTACGAACTGGACTGGTGTGGTGTTATGATACACAAGCACGAGCCTGGATTTTAACTGCGGTAATGTGGGCAGGAAGTCGGAATGAAAACTATGATGATAAATCAGAATCGATCCGGAGCGATCCCTGAACTCTCGATAATGATGCACATAATCAGCTTCCTGATCGCTGAAATGCTGGGTATAGATACGCGACTCCAGGCCCAGCGACCGTAGAAATTCCTGGAGCACCAGGGCCTCGTTCGAAATAGCGTCCCCAATGGCGAAGCCGGCGCAAAACTGGTGAATTTGCATGCCGCGGCGTACTCTCAGCTGTCTGGTTGCAGCTGCGAAAGACGTATTTTTTGGCAGGCCGGCAGCGTGTTATAAATGGACCGGACGGCCTGGCAATCCGGCGCTTTTTGCAGGCTCGAGGCGCATTCGGCGTAATTCTTGTACAGCTCAGCGTTGTAGCCCGGCTGCTTGAGTCCATTGGGGTCGGTCTCGAGCTCGCCGAGCAGCTGGAGCTGATTTTTATGGCACAATTCCTTGTTCATGCGGTTCAGCACCAGGTCGCGGCGTTCTACCTGATTTTGCAAGCGCTCGCGCACACTCTCCTGGATGCAGGCAGTGATGCTCTGGCAGAAGACTGCCGCGTGCTGGAAGTAGCGGGCGGCAACCTCAGGGGGAACCGGATCGGCCTTTTTGCAGGCTACGGGCAACCAGACAAGGCTGACGCTGGCTAAAGGGATCAAAAGACGACGCAGCAATCCGGATTGGGAACGGCAGGAAAGTAGCATAGCAATCAAAGCACTGTCTGAGCCGGCCTCAGGACGTCAAGATCAGTACTGGGAGAGTTTTTTGTTGACCCTGGGCTGAATAGCAGGGGAATCGCATACAGAATGAATGAATCCAATTCCAATTCCAAGTATCGCTGGCTTTCGCTCGCCGGGCTCGGCATCGCCCTCTTGGCTGCATTGATCGCCGCGCTGATTGGCTGCAAGCACGCCGGAGTCTGCCAGATTGAAACGGGCTGTACATTCAACGGCGTCGATGGCTGCGCCGATTTGGGCAAGCTGGCCGCGTCCAAATTACCCGGTATTGGCATACCGATCGCCTGGCTGGGTTTGTTTTATTATGCCATGATCAGCGCCCTGTTTGGCTGGCAGCTGTTTGTGCAAAAAGCCGATGCCGCCCGGCGGTTTTATTTCATCACCTTACTAGCTTTTCTGGTTGTTTTTGGAGCGGTCTTTGATCTGTTTTTGGGCTATCAAAATTTTGTGACCCTGAGTCCCTGCCGTGAGGGCTGGTTCTGCCCCAAGTGTCCGATGTGCGCGTGGACCTATGTGACCCAGATTGGACTCGTCATTGTAGCAGTCTGGTTGTACATCACGGCTAGCAAAGAAGATGAGGAGACCGGTTCCATGCGTTATTTATTATCCGGCTTTGTAGGCAACTGGCTGCCGATCCTGGGCGCCCTGGTTTTGACTGTTCTCATTGGAGTCGGTACAACCATGAGTGCCACCCCGGCGGAGGATCCCGAAACCGGCGATTCAGATCAGCCCAAAATCCCGCTGGCACCGATCAATCAGGTCGACGCCATCCTGTCTGAACTAGATGCGAACGCCAAAATGGTGACCTTCGATACCAAAGGTCTGCATACCTACGAAGGACCGGCTAATGCCATTGTGACCATTCACAAATACGGCGATTTTCTGTGCCCGCACTGTCTACACGCCAGCGAATACCTGCGTTTCATTCATGAGCGCTGGCCACAACGAGTGCGTGTCTATTACCGCTTCCTGCCACTGGATGGGGCCTGCAACTTTCTGGCGGGCGGAACCAATCCCCAGATTGCCGGATTGCGCTGCAATTCCGCTAAAGCGGCCTGGTGTGCCGGTGAGCAGGGCGAAGCGGTCTTTAGCCGCTATTATCACAGTATATTTGATCTCCAAAAACGCAGAGTACCACCCGAACTGGATGAACTAGAACGACTGGCGGAACGCAGTGGTGCCAATTGGGCACAGATAGATGGGTGTATGCAACAAAGGGCCCAGCTCGGCATTGACCGCGATCTGAATGTGGTCAAGGGCTGGCTGGATAAAAAATTGCTAGAAAACCCGGCGACTCCAATTGTCATCGTGAACGGCCGCTTGATCGGCGCTGGTGCGCCAGATTTCCGGTCTCTGGTCTATTGGGTTGACGCTTTTATCCTCAAAAAAGACGGAGCCAAAGCGGTTGCCGATTTTCAGGCTCGTCATCCCTGGGCCCGGGCGGAATCAAAGGAGTAAATCCATGCAGGAAATAAGCGCAGGCCTGAACGGGGCTGGCCAAAAACATGCGGTGATCGTAAGCCGCTGGAATGATTTCATCACTGATCGGCTCCAGAATGGTGCCTTGGCTGCCTTGCGCTCGCATGGCGTAGCCGAGGATGACATCACTATCATTCCCGTACCGGGAGCTTACGAGATTGGACCGGTGGCGCGCAAGCTGGCTGCGTCCGGGCGCTACAGCGCTGTCACCTGTATCGGGGCAGTGATTCGGGGATCCACGCCGCATTTTGATTATGTGGCCGGTCAGGCCGCCCGTTTGGTAGCCCAGGCGTCCTATGATACCGGGGTTCCGGTACTCTTTGGCGTACTGACAACCGAAACCATTGAACAGGCGATTGAGCGCGCCGGCACCAAGCTGGGCAACAAGGGCTACGAAGTAGCGACCGCGGCGGTAGAAATGGCCAACCTGTTCGCCCGTATTGACTCTTGATGACCGCAGACCAACCGCAGCGCAAGCGCGGTCATAAATCCAGTCATCCCCTTTCCCACGCCCGTGAAATTGCAATGCAGAGCCTGTATCAACTGGAGATCAAGGCTCATAAAATGGATGAAGTGCTGCGCTTTGGCTGGCTGAACCAGGATCTGGAGCCGGCCAAGCGCGATTACGCCCGCTATTTGGTACAGCAAGTCAATCAAAACCGCGGGGCCCTGGATGTGGCTATCAAGGTGCATGCGCGCTTGCATTATAGCCAAATGGCCGTTATTGTGCGCACACTACTGCGTCTGGCAATTTTTGAGCTGCAGACTGACGAGGTTCCGGCCCCCATTTTAATTGACGAGTATATCGAATTGACCCGAAAATATGATGGAGAAGAGTCAGTTGCCTTTGTGAATGCCGTGCTGGATGCCTGGCAGCGGGAGCATGTAGCAGCCATGGAAGGCCAGTCAGAATCGAACGAGTCCGATTCGGCTCTTTCTTGATATAACCTGGCCCGGAGCCAGGGCCAGCGCCAGAACTGCTGGTAGCAACGAATAGTCTTGTGAGTTACCGATTATGAGCACGGGGAATAAGAATCGATTTCAATTTGATGGCGAAGAAGCTGTAACCGGCGGATTTGAGCAATCCCCCGGTTTTAGCGCACCGGCCGATGAACATGCCCCCGATATCTATTATCTGGATGAACCCGAGATGCGCTTTCAACGCAAAAGCCGCATGGGCTGGTTTATTCTGGCCGGGCTACTGCTGATTTTGGGCAGTGGCGTGGCCTTTTGGTATTTCAAAGTCTACCAGGACGAAAACACTGCCTCCGATCTGAATGAGCGTTTTTCGCGCGTAGACCAGGAATACCGGGATCGCTATTTTGTGCCGGAAGAAAAGGTTTCCAGCAGCCTGGCAAATGCGATTGACTTGTATCGCAGCCAGGAATCGCACCAGGCCAAGCTAGCTTTTGAGATATTTATCGATTCGTCAGGAACGAACCAGGAAAAAAGCATAGCTGAGGTATTCCTCGGAATCCTGGCAATGGAGCGCGGTCGTTTGACCCTGGCTGAACATCACTTTTTGCGGGCGCTGCGTTTTACACCGCAGTATCTGCCAGCCCTGGTTAACATGGCCATCGTCAAGCGCAAGGCCGGCGACTATGAACAAGCGAAAAAATATGCCGAGCAAGCCCGCGACATTGCACCGCGTGAAGCGCGGGTAGCGGCTCTGCTAGGCAACATACTGGCGGAGTCCAGCGATACGGAAGGAGCGATTGATGCTTATGACACAGCCCTGCAGAGCGATCCGCACGATGCCACCAGCCATTATAACAAGGGCCTGACTCTGTTACGCGCCCAGCGGCTGGATGAGGCCATTCTCAGCTTTTCCAGGGCCGCGGAACGCGGTGATGGCCGGCTGCAATTACTGGCCCACGCTCAACTGGCCCAAATTTATGTCAGCCGCAATCAACTCGAATTGGCGCGTCATCACTTGCAAAAGGCAGTTTCCATCGCGCCTGATAATGGTAAATATTATTATAATTTGGGTGTAGTTGAGCTGCGTATGGGTGAAAACCAAGCCGCCCAGCACAGCTTCGAAAGGGCCCTGGAAAGCGGCAGCAATGATATTGTGATTTATCGCAGCCTGGCGACGGCCTTTGAAAACATGCAGCAGCCCTCCCGGGCCATCCAGGCACTGCAGCGAGCCCTGTATCTAAATTCGGCTGATTTGCCATCCCTGTTTGCGTTGGCCGGGCTGTATTCCCGCCAAAAGAATCTGCTGCAGGCTGAGGACGTGTATAAACGGATCGTCAATATTACTCCCGGTGATCAAAACACGGAAGAGGCCCTGCTGCGGCTAGCTGCGGTTTACACAGAAATGGAGCGCCATAATGACGCCATCGCCATACTAGAGAAAGCGCGGACACTCAATCCAAATGAATTACGGACTTACTATGTGCTTGGCCAGGTCTATGACAAAGCCGGACAGCGCCACCTGGCACTGGATGCCTGGAAAAAAGCCATCGCACTACACGAACAAAGCCAGGTTGGCGGTAGTACTCGGCCTCTGAGCCGGGCAGAGGAACGTCAGCTTCGGCTGGCCATCGGAGCAACTTACGTCAAGGAAGGAGCAGCGGATCTGGCCCTGCGCGAGTACAGGCAAATCCAGGCCATCAATCAACAGAATCCGCCCATCCAGCTCGATTCGGCCCTGGATCTGGCTTTTGGCGACGCCTATTTAATGATGCGCGACTATCAGAATGCTATCGCCTCGCTGCAGAAGGCCGTGCAGGATGACCGGTTGAAACTGCCGGAACGCAAGCGAGCCTATATCCAGCTGGCCCTGGCGTATCAAAAACAAAGCCAGACTGTGGCCGGCAGTCTGGAGGAAGCGCGGGCATGGGCCAACAAGGCAGCCCGGCTCGATCCGCTCGATCCGGAACCGCAGATGATGCAAGCAGGCATATTGATGGAGACTGAATCACTCGTAGACCGCGAAAAGGCAATCGAGGTGCTGCAAGCGGTGACCCAAAGCGATCTGGATGCGCCAGTAGCCTCGCGGGCCTGGAATCTGCTGGGACTTGGTTACATGCAAAACGGCGAGTACAAAAGGGCCTTGCAAGCCTTTGATTACGCGGTGCAGCTGGATCCTTCGAACAAAGAGGCTTATCAAAACCAACGGGTCGCCGCCAAAAACTACGAGTCCAGCCTTTAGAGCTGCTCGCACCTTTTCGGCCGGTTCAGGCCGGTTGCCTGGAGGCTGAGCGGGCCATTTTCAGGGCTAAAAAAGGTGCCTCGACTAGTATGTACATCACAAGCGAAACCAACAGGGTAAAAAGGATCCCGCCTGCGATCGCCAGCCAAATTTCCCATCCAGCCTGGGATCCATATTTTGCACTGCGATGCGCTAGCCATTCTATCGTCTTGGCCGAGCCAACCAGGTTCCAAAGATAAAAACTATACGACAG